>DATASG010000224.1:0-8712 GCA_036269295.1 Vicinamibacterales bacterium
CCCGCTTCGGGACTGAAAGGCAACCTGGTCAGCCTGCCGACCATCGGCCTCAGCTTCGGCTTGAGCTCGATCGCCGAGTTCCAGATCGACGGCGGGATCTACAACAACCTCAGCATCACCAGCCGCAACCCGAACGCGCCGAACGCCGGCCTGCTGACCGTGACCGGCGACAGCGTGCACGACGTGTCGGACTCAGTGATCGCGACCAAGATTCGCCTTCTGCCTGAGACCGCGTCGCGCCCGGCGTTCGGCCTTCGCTTCGCGACCAAGCTGGGGAACGCCTCGAACGAAAAAGGCATCGACCTCGACAGCACTGACGTGTCGGGCGCGGTGCTGGCCGCGAAGACGGTGCAGTCGATCCGCGTCGTCGGCAATATCGGCGCCGCCATTCTCTCGAACCCGACGTCAGGCATCGGGCACAACGACGTCGTGATCTACGGCCTGTCGTTTGCGCGAGCCGTGACGCAGGAAGCGGAGCTGGTCGGGGAGCTGAACGGCCGCGTGTCGACGCGAAGCGAGGCGTTTCCGGGAACCGAGAGCCGCGGGATCCTCAAGATCGGCGGCCGCTATACGCGCGGTCCGATCCGCTTCGACGCCGCCGTGTTCTTCGGGCTGACGACGATCGATCCCACGATCGGCTTCACGACCGGGTTCACGTATGTCTTCGACGCGTTCAAAGTGCCGTAGGGGACAAGACGAAAGGTAGGAAGGCGGGAGGGTAGAAGGGCAGGAAGTTTGTTCGTCCGTCTTTGTCAGACCAACCGGTAAAACGCGTTGACGTCTGCGATCTCCTGCCGCCGGCGCTCCTCGGACCACCCGAGCTCGTCGCCGACGATGGCGGCGGCGCGCGTTGCGGCGGCGTCTCCAGGATGCCCGAGCGCCCCAAGCGGGGTTCTCCTGATCACGATGTCGGCCAGGGTCGGCGCCATTTCCTTGCGCGCCGCCAGCACGAGCTCGGCGCCGATCACGGGTGAGTCCGGGGCGAGCCGCGTCCGCCATTCACGCCGATTGCCGGCAATCTCCATCACGTCGCGATAGCGCGAGCCGTAGGCCGCGATCAGGTGCGGGATTGTGTCGGTGGGAAGTCCCTCGTCGTACTCCCGGCGCGCGTCCGCAATCGCGAGGCCGATGTCGCGCAGGCTTCCGCCCGGCAACGGGGTGGTCGCCGTCCGGCAGGGCGCCGATTTCTGACCGAGCTTTGAGAACGCCGTGTCGGTGACCCTTTGGGCGACGCCGCGCGCGGTGGTGAATTTCGTCCCCGCCACCGTCAGCAGCCCTTCGAATCCCTGAGTCGCGTGGTCGCGGATCTGTTCATGGCCCTCGAGCGCGACCAGGTCACCGTGGACAGCCGCCGGCACGACGCCGCGGTGCACCAGGGTGACGTCGTTCATGGTGAGGTCGAGCGCGGGAAACGCCTGGTTCAGCTCGGCCATGAACGCGGCGACATCACGCTCGGAAACAGTCGCGTCGTCCGGATCGCACGTGCGGCCCGATTCCCACGTGCCGAACAGCGCGCGCTCCCGCCATGGGACCAGGAACAGGTTGCGTCCCGACGCGGTGCGGCCGCCGAGCGCCTCGTCGCCGGCGTCACGCCTGGTGACGAGGTTCATCGCCTTCAGCATCGGGATGCCGGTCGAAATCCCGAGCGGCCTGAGGAGCCCGTCGACACGGCCGCCGGTGGCGTTGACGGTCAGGCGAGCGGCGATGTCGAGGGTGCGCGAGCCGAGCGCGTCACGCGCGCTGGCGCCGGCGATCCGCTTGCCATCCACGAGCAGCGCGATCGCCTCGACGTGATTCACCACGACCGCGCCGTTTTCGGCCGCGGCCAGGGCGAACGAGAACGTGAAGCGGTCCGGCTCGGTGGTGAGGTAGTCGTAAAAGACGCCGGCGCCGGTCAATCCCTGGCGCTTCAAGCCGGGGAACCGTTGCGCCGCGTGACTGCGCGACACTACCCGACCGCCGGGCAGCCGGTGCGAAGGCAGGACGCCTCGGTTGCGATCGAAGGCGACGAGCCGATCGAGGGCGAAGCCGGCCCGCATCGCGAGCTTGCCGCGCATCACCGATCGGTACAGCGGGACGGCGAAGGGCAGCGGCCGTACCGCGTGCGGCGCGATCCGCGCCGTCGTCCGGCGCTCGTGAATCGATTCGCGGGCGCGGCCGATGTCGAGCGACTGCAGATAGCGCAGCCCGCCGTGAATCGTGCGCAGGTGGTTGAACGAGGCGCCGCCGCCGAAGTCGTGGCCCTCGACCAGGGCGACCGATAACCCGCGTTGCGCCGCGTCGTAGGCGATCGTCAGACCGTAGATGCCGCCGCCGATGACGAGGACGTCGAAGGTCCTGGCGGTCAGCCTGTCGAGGTCGCGGGTCATCAGGGGCATCGTACCGCGTCTGTCTTGAAAGCTGCTGTTATAGTCTGACCGTGGCCTCGACCGACGCCGTGCGCGACTACTGGAACCGGCATATCCACGACCTGGAGATCACGACGCATCCGGTCGGCTCGCGCGGCTTCTTCACCGATCTCGACCAGTACCATTTCGAAAAACTCCATCATCTGCTGCGGCTCGTCGCGTTTGACGGCTATCGCGGCCGTTCGGTTCTCGAAGTCGGCTGCGGCGCCGGTGTCGACCTCGCCAGGTTCGCGAAAGGCGGAGCGGAGGTCACCGGCGTCGACCTGGCCGCTTCCGCCATCGATCTGGCTCGTGCCAACTTCGAGCAGCAGGGGCTGAAGGGCCTCCTGCGGGTCGCCGATGGCGAGTGCCTGCCGTTTCCGGACAACAGCTTTGACTTGGTTTATGCCCATGGGGTTGTCCAGTACACCGCCGATCCCCAGCGGCTGGTCGAGGAGTGCCGCCGCGTCCTCAAACCGGGCGGCGAGGCCGTGTTTCAGGTCTACAACCGCATCTCCTGGCTCAACGCCCTCGGCCGGTTGATGAAGGTCGGCCTCGAGCACGACGACGCCCCGGTGCTCTTGAAATTCAGCATCGGAGAGTTCCGGCGCCTGGTTTCGGCGTTCAAGGACGTCCGCATCGTTCCCGAGCGCTTCCCGGTCAGGTCGCGGCTCCACGGCGGTTGGAAGGGCAGGGTCTACAACGGCCTGTTCGTCGGGACCTTCAATGCGCTGCCGAAAGCGCTCGTGCGTCGCTTTGGCTGGCATCTGCTCGCGTTCTGCAGGAAATAATGCGATTCGCCAAGGCGCACGCCTACGGCAACGACTTTGTCTACGTCCGCAGCCAGGACGTCGCGCCGGGTATCGTGCTCAGGGCGCTGGCGCGTGAACTCTGCGAACGGCACACCGGGATCGGCGCTGACGGGCTGATTCTCTACGAGCCCGCGCCCGATGGCGCGTCGATGCGCCTGTTGAACGCCGACGGGAGCTGGTCGGAAGTCTCCGGGAACGGCGTGCGCGGTCTGGCCGCGCTGCTGCTACGCGACGATACCCGCGACAACGCGGCGGTCACGATCACCACCGCCGGGGGCGTCAAGACCCTGGTTCGGACCGGCCGCGAGGGATCGCGTCAGACGTTCCGCGCCGCAATGGGCCTGCCCGCTGACCTCCGTCAGGTGACGGTGACCGCCGCGGGCGAGTCGGTGCAGCTGGTGGTGATGAACTTCGGCAACCCACAGTGCGTCGCACTCGGAGCGCTGCCGGACGAAGCGCGCTTCAATCGCCTGGGACCGGCGTTGGAGCATCACGAGATCTTTCCGGCACGCTCCAATGTCGAGTTCGCGCACGTCGAAGCGCCCGACGCCGTCAGAATCCTGATCTGGGAGCGCGGCGTTGGTCCGACATCGTCGTCCGGCACCGGGTCGTGTGCGTCGCTCGTCGCCGCCGCCGCCTTCGGCAGCGCGGCCCGCGATGCGACCGTCATCGCGCCCGGCGGCCGGCAACGGGTCGAGTGGCGCGACGACAGCGTCTATCTGACCGGCTGGGCCGAGGTCCTCGTCGAGGGGGACTGGCTCCGGTAGATTTCTCGTACGCGCCCGCAATTGCGCCGGGCAATTTTTTCAGTGTCGCCGGCGTGCGCCTGGACCGGTTGCGACTTCGAGATCGTGTGTCGCAGGCTTGAGGCGGGACGAAACGCCGCGCGCGGTCTCAATCGTCCTCAGATAGTCGCCCTTCTCAAACGCTGTGCGCGCTTCTTGCACGGCGGTTTCCCCATTGTCGATCGCCTTGCGTCCGATGGTCAGGGTTCGCAGCGGCACGCGCGCGGTCTCCGCGGTTTTGAGCTTCGCGCGCGCGTCGTGCAAGGCGGTGTCGGCGTCCGCCAGCGCCTTGGTGGCGTCGGCGCGGGCGGTCGCCTTTATGTTGACCGATTCCTTGGCCGCGGCTTGAGCGCGCTCTCGGGCGTCGAGGGCGGCGTTGAGCGCCTGGCGATAGTCGCGCTGGTCGACGGCGATATGGGAGCGCTTGAGAGCATCCTCGGCGGCGGTGAATTCCTCGCGGGCGTATTGATCGGCTCCGGCCGCGCGCGCCGCGTCGATAGCGCCCTGCGCCTGTTCTATTTCCTTTTCGGGGGGATCGCCGCACGCCGCGCCGGCCACCGCCGCGAGCAGCGCGAGCGACAGAACGAGCGAACGCATCGACGACATGCGGTCAGTATAGCGCGGCTTCAGCTGGCAGTTTTCAGTTGTCAGCTGTCAGCTATCGGCTCTCAGTCAGTGACCTTTGAGCGTCAAGGATTCGGGGCAATCGATTTCCGTGGGAGGACTCCCCATCTGCTCGAACATCGCGGAGCGGTGTGGCTGAAAGCTGAAACCGGGGCCGATTCAGTCGGCAGTCTCAGTCGGCAGTCGGCAGTCGCAGTCTCCGACGGCAGGAGGTAAGATTGAAAGACCTGTTACCGGACGATCGGCCGCGCGAAAAGCTTCGTCAGCTCGGAGCGGCGGCGCTTGGCGACAACGAGCTGGTCGCGCTGGTGATCGGCAGCGGATCCCGTCGTGGCAACGCGATCGCCGTCGCCAATGCCCTGCTGGCGGCGCATGGCGGGCTGCATGGGTTGGCGCGCTGCACGCCGGACGACTTCGTCCGGATCACGGGCATCGGCCGGGCGCGGGCGGCGCAGGTGGCGGCGGCACTGGAACTCGGACGCCGGGCGCTGGCCCACGCGCCGAGCGCGCGTCAGCTGATCCGCGGGCCGGAAGACGCCGCCGGGTATCTGATGCCGCGGTTCGGATCGCGCGGCGTGGAGCAATTCGGCATCATGCTGCTCGATGCCAAGCACCGCGTCATGCGGACGACGGTGCTGTCGATCGGGACGCTGAACAGCTCGGTCGTGGAGCCGCGCGACGTGTTTCGGGCAGCGGCGATCGGCGGCGCGACGGCGATCGTGCTCTTTCACAATCACCCCTCGGGCGACCACACTCCCAGTCCCGACGACGTGGCGTTGACGCGGCGGCTGGTGGCTGCGGGGGCGCTGATCGGGATCGAGGTGGTGGATCACGTGATTCTGGGCGACGCGCGATATTGCAGCATCAAAGGGGCGAAGCATCCGTGAGCCGGGTTCTGTACTTCGACTGTTTTTCGGGAATCTCGGGCGACATGACGCTCGGCGCGTTGATCGACGCCGGTCTGCCGATCGGCGACCTGGCTCGGGCACTGGGCAGCCTGGCGCTCGGCGACGTCGAGCTGCGCGCGGAGAAGGTCCTGCGCACGGGCGTCTCGGCGACCAAGTTCAGCGTGCACCAGGGTCGTCTGAACCCTGAACCGGGAACGCTGAACCCGACTGCCCATGCCCACAGGCATTTGCCCAAGATCTTCTCGATGATCGACGGCTCATCGCTGTCCGTGGAAGGACGTGACCGCGCCAAGGCGATGTTCCAGCGGCTCGGCGAAGCCGAAGCGGCGATTCATCAGACGCCGGTGGAGAAGGTGCACCTGCACGAGGTCGGCGCCCTCGACTCTATCATCGACATCGTCGGCACCGTCTTCGCGATGGACTGGGCGGGCGCCGATCGTATCGTCTGCTCGCCCCTCAACGTCGGCGGCGGCACGGTGAGCTCGGCGCACGGGGTGTTTCCGGTACCGGCGCCCGCGACGATGAAGCTGCTCGGCAGGGTGCCGGTCTACAGCGGCGCGGTGCAGAAGGAGCTCGTCACCCCGACCGGGGCGCTGATCGCGACGACCTACGCATCGTCGTTCGGACCGATTCCGGCGATGGCGGTGGAGCGCGTGGGCTACGGCGCCGGCGACCGTGACGACCCGGTGACGCCAAACGTTCTGCGGGTGCTGATCGGAGAGGAGACGGCCGGATCACGCGTCGATGCAGTGCAGGGTTTCAAGCCTGCCGGGGATCGCGTGACGGTGATCGAGTGCGAGATCGATGACATGAACCCGCAGATCTTCGGCCTGGTGATGGACCGGCTCTACGCCGCCGGGGCCCTGGAGGTGTTCTACATCGCGGTACAGATGAAGAAGAACCGACCGGGCACGCTGTTGACCGTGGTCGCACCGCCCGGCCGGCGGACGGCGATGACCGACCTCATCTTCCGCGAGACGACGACCATCGGCCTACGCCATTACGACGTGGACCGCGAGTGCCTCGAGCGGAAGATCGTGCCGGTCGAGACGCCGTTGGGGACGGTGCGGGTCAAGGTGGCCTCACGGGACGGCCTGATCTTGAACGCGACGCCGGAATTCGAGGACTGTGCGGCACTGGCCGCCGCCCACAATCTGCCGGTCAAGGACGTCCAGGCGCTGGCGATGAAGGCCTACCGGCCGTGACACGCTTTTTCCTCACCACCGCGATCGACTACGTCAACAGCCGTCCGCACCTGGGCACGGCCTACGAGAAGATCTGCGCCGACGTCATCGCCCGCTACAAGCGGCTGTGCGGCTTCGAAACGCGTTTCCTGATGGGGAACGACGAGCACTCGCAGAACGTGTTCAAGAAGGCGAGCGAAGGCGGGCTGGATCCGCTCGCCTACTGCGACCAGATGGAGGTGGCGTTCCGCAAGACCTGGGCGCACCTCGACGTCTCGTTCGACGATTTCATCCGCACGACCGAGCCGCGCCACAAGATCGGCGTGACCGAGATCGCGAACCGGTTGTGGGACGCCGGCGACATCTACGAAGGGGTCTACGAAGGTTGGTACTGCGTCAGCTGCGAGGAGTTCAAACAGGAGAAGGATCTCGTCAACGGCAACTGCCCGCTGCACCCAACGCTGAAGCCCGAGTGGATCCGCGAGAAGAACTACTTCTTCCGGCTCTCGAAGTACCAGCAGCCGCTGCTGGACCATTTCGCGGCGCACCCGACGTTCCTCCAGCCAGACGTGCGGCGGAACGAGATTCTGCGCCTGATTGAAGGCGGCCTGATCGATATCTCCGTCAGCCGCGCCGGTCAGTCCTGGGGCATCCCGCTGCCCTTCGATCCCGGCAGCGTCGTCTACGTCTGGTTCGACGCGCTGATCAACTACGCCTCGGCGGTCGGCCTCGGCGGCGATCCGGCGCTGTTCGAGAAGTGGTGGCCGGCGGATCTCCACGTCATCGGCAAGGACATCACGCGGTTTCACGCGGTGATCTGGCCGGCGATGCTGATGGCGGCGCGGTTGCCGCTGCCGCGCCAGGTCTTCGGCCACGGCTTCATGACGCTCAACGGCCAGCGGATGAGCAAGACGCTCGGCACGATCGTCGATCCGATCGAGGCGGCCGATCGCCTCGGCGTCGATCCGCTCCGGTTGTACCTGGTGAAGGAGGTCGCGTTCGGCGGCGACGGAGACTTCTCGTGGGAACGGTATGAGGAGCGCTACAACGTCGATCTCGCGAACAACCTTGGCAACCTCGTCAGCCGTGTGACATCGATGGCGCACCGCTATCGGGACGGACGGGTTGCGCCCGCGGCGGGCGGGAACGATCAGCTCGCGCGGCTGGGCGAATCGGTGGTCTCCGACTACCGTGCGGCGATGGACCGCTTCGCGCTGCACGAGGGTGCGGCGGCGGCCTACCGGCTGATCGACGGCGCCAATGAGTTCATCGCGGCGACCGCGCCATGGGCGCTGGCCCGGGATCCGGCGGCTGCGGATCGCTTGTCGCAGGCGCTGTTCGACGCCTCGGAGGCGATCCGTCTGGCTGCGGTGCTGCTGACGCCGATGATGCCGGCGTCCAGCCGCGAAATCCTGCGCCGCGTCGGCGCGTCGAGCGACAATCTCAATTTCGACCGTGACGGCCGCTGGCGGCACGACGGTGAACGCACGCTACTTCAGGGAGGGCCGCTATGGCCGCGCAAGGAGACCACGACTGTGACTGATAACCCTGTTCCGCCGGACGGCCCCTCGCCGGGTGCGCTGCCGCCGGTGTCGGCGCCGGTGGCCGCGACTGTACCCACCGCCCCTGCTGCAGCCGCGGCGGCGCCGTCCGCGAGCGAGCGGATCTCAATCGAAGACTTCATGAAGGTCGAGCTCCGCACCGCGAAGGTGCTGACCGCTGAGCGGGTGGAGAAGTCCAGGAAGCTGCTGAAGCTGTCGGTCGATGTCGGCACGGAGCAGCGGACGCTCGTCGCGGGCATCGCGGAAGCCTACGAGCCCGAAGCGCTTATCGGCAAGACCGTGGTCATCGTGTTCAACCTGAAGCCGGCGAAGCTGATGGGGATCGAATCGAACGGCATGGTCCTGGCCGCGAGCCCCGACGGCGGCAAGCCGACCGTCGTATCGTTCGAAGTTCCGCCCGATCCCGGCACGCGAGTGCGATGATCGCGAAGCGGAGGCGGAGGGCCGCGG
>DATASG010000225.1:0-2451 GCA_036269295.1 Vicinamibacterales bacterium
GCGATCGGCCTGTTGACGGACGGCATCCGGCATGCCCGCGTCCGCGATCCTGTGCCGGTAGTCGTCGACGACGGAGCCGTCGCTTTCGCCGAGCTCCTTGCGGATCGCGTCCATCTGTTTGTGGAGGAAGTACTCGCGCTGCTGCTTCTGCGTGCCGTCTTCGACATCGTCTCGAATGCGCTTGCGGACCTGCAGCTCTGCGAGGCGATCTCGCTGGAACTGCAGTGCCAGCGTCAGCCGCTCGACGACGTCCAACGTCTCGAGGAGCTGGATCTTCTGCGCGAAGCTGAAGTCGGGCGAGTAGCCAGCCGTATCGGCCAGCGCTCCCGCATCGGTGATCGACCGCACGAACGCGCGGATGCGCCCGTCGTCGCCGCGGAGCTCGAGGATCTCGTCGACGACGGCGCGGTATTCGCGTTCGAGCTCGCGGGTGACGACAGGCGCCGACGCCTGATCCGGGTGCGGCTCATGGTCGACGCGCAGCACGCCGTCGGCGTCGGCCGAGGCGGCGCCGAGCGTCGCGCGATGGAGCCCGGTCAGCGAGACCGCAAACCCGCGGCCGGCGAGCCGCACGCGCTCGGAGACTTCCGCGACGATGCCGACCTTGGCGTAGGTCTGGTCGTGCCTGGGAACGAGAAGGACGCGGTCGTCGGCGCCGACGTCGACGGGTAGTGTGACGGGCATCCCCGGGAACACCACCGTGTCTTCGAGGGCAACCATTCGTAGCCTGTTCATAGTAGCAACATGATAGTCATATTAGTTCACTTTGTCAACTATTGTGTTTATCAACTATACTGGCGCCATGGTTCAGCCGAGCGGCGACGCCTGCCGCGCCTGGCAGCTGCTGGTGCGGTTCTTTTTCGCGCAGCGGGAGCACCTGCCGACGTTGGACGGGGAATTCGAGCTCTCGCCGATCCAGTGCCACGTCCTGCACCTGCTCGAGCCGGGGCGGCCGCTGCCTATGGGACGCCTGGCCGGCATGCTCGGTTGCCACGCGTCCAATGTGACCGGATTGGTGGACAGGCTCGAAGCCAGGGGCGTGGTGCGGCGACAGGCGTCTACCGACGATCGCCGCGTCAAGGTCCTCGACCTGACGCCGGAAGGCGCGCGGCTGCGGGCTCAGGTGCTTCGTCGGATGACGACCGGTGCGCGCCCGCTGTCCAGGCTCACGCTGCACCAACAGCGAACGCTGGTGAAGATTCTCGAGGTGGTGATCGACGAATCTTCGGCTGGCGCGACGACATGATTCAGTTAAGCGCGATCCGGTGGGCGGGTCGTGCGGGAGCACGGTGATTCGGTGAAGCGCATCGGATTTCTTTCGTTTGGACACTGGAGCGACTCGTACGGTTCGCAGGTGCGGACGGCGGCGGACTCGCTGATCCAGTCGCTCGAACTCGCCGTGGCGGCCGAGGAATTGGGCGCCGACGGCGCCTACTTCCGCGTCCACCACTTCGCGCGCCAGCTCGGCTCGCCGTTCCCGCTGCTGGCGGCGATCGGCGCCCGCACGCGCACCATCGAAATCGGCACCGCCGTGATCGACATGCGCTACGAGAACCCGATGTACATGGCGGAAGACGCCGGCGCGGCCGATATCATCTCGGGTGGTCGGCTTCAGCTTGGGATCAGCCGGGGATCTCCGGAGCAGGTGATCGACGGCTGGCGGCACTTCGGCTACGCGCCGGCCGACGGTGAGAGCGACGCCGACCTGGCGCGGCGCCATGCCGACGTGTTCCTCGAGGTGATCAAAGGGGAGGGCTTCGCGAAGCCGAACCCGCGGCCGATGTTCCCGAATCCACCCGGGCTACTGCGCCTCGAGCCCCACTCCGATGGCCTGCGCGACCGCATCTGGTGGGGCGCCGGCTCGAACGCCACCGCGCAGTGGGCCGCCGCGCGCGGCATGAACCTCCAGAGTTCGACGCTGAAATTCGACGAGACCGGCGAGCCGCTGCACGTGCAACAGCGGAAGCAAATCGAGGCGTATCGCGAGGCGTGGAAGGCAGCCGGGCACGCGCGCCAGCCGCGCGTCTCGGTCAGCCGCAGCGTGTTCGCGCTGGTCGACGATCGCGATCGCGCCTACTTTGGCCGCGAGACGCGCGATCAGGATCAGATCGGCTTCATCGACGCCAACACGCGCGCGATCTTCGGCCGCACCTACGCCGCCGAGCCCGACGTGCTGGTCAAAGAACTCGCGGCCGACGAAGCGATCGCGGTTGCCGACACATTACTTCTCACCGTGCCGAACACGCTTGGCGTCGACTACAACGCGCACGCGATCGAGAGCATCCTCAAATACGTCGCGCCGGAACTCGGATGGCGCTGACCGCCGGCGGGCGCTTCAATGCCAATTCGTTTCGCAGCCGCAAAGAGACCCTGAGGGTGCGGTCTGTCCCCCAGGGCGCGTGGGCAGAAACATCAGATCGCGCGCCAGACACTCCTGCAGTTCGGGCATGG
>DATASG010000226.1:0-9413 GCA_036269295.1 Vicinamibacterales bacterium
AGAACTGCGGCTGGTGTTGCAGCAGGTTGAGCTCCTCGCTCGAGGTGATCAACCTGCTGCAACACCAGCCGCAGTTCTTCGGCACCTTCCCGCAGTTCCTCGACGACTGCCGCACCGGGACCTTGCCTGACTTCTCCTTCATCGAGCCGAACTACAGCGATCACGATGGCGACAGCGGCGCCATCCTCGCTTCCGACCAACACCCGGACCATCATGTGCAGGAAGGCGAACGGTTCATCGCCGCCGTCTACAACGCCATCCGTCAGAATGCCGCCCTGTGGGAATCGACCGCGCTGCTGGTCGTCTACGACGAGCACGGCGGAATTTACGACCACGTCCCGCCGCCGGCATGCACCCCTGACGTGTTCGTCGCCTCCCCCGAAGCGACCGAAACCGGCAAAGCATTCCAGTTCGATCGCCTTGGTGTCCGTGTGCCGGCTATTCTGATCTCGCCGTGGGTGCCGCGCGGGACGGTGGTCGACACGAACCGGGTCTTCGAGCATGCCTCCATTCCCGCCACCGCGACGTCGTTCTTCATCGGACAGTTCGACGACCGGTCGCCGCGAGAGAAGGCGGCTGAAACGTTTCTCGATCTCCTGACACTCAACATCATGCGCACCGATGCGCCTCAATTCGACCTCGGTTGATGCTCATGGCTGTCATTTCCGTTCCCAAAACACCCCGGAAGGCGTACAACCCGCGCCGCCCCGCCGGAACGCTGCTGCAGAACCAGCTCCGGCACCTCGAATGGGCGGTGCGGCCGGCCGGCAAGCGACTGCCCAAGGACTTCGAGAAGATCAAGCCGGCCAGGACCGAGGCCGAGGCCGCCGCCCGCATCGAGACGCTCACCCTGGAGCTGCAGCGGCAGTCCGCGTCGCCTCCGGCGGCGATCCCGGCCGCGCCGCCCCCGGCCACGCGGCCGGTGCGAAAGAAGACAGCCAAAGCGAAGCCAACGGCCAAGGCAAAGACAAAGGCCCGGCCGCGATCGCGCCGCCCGTCGCGACGGCGGACGGGGCGGTAGCGATGGCGATGCGCGCCGTTGCCGTGCTGATCCTCGCATTGCTTGCCGCTCCGGCTGCGGCTCAGGAGTCACAGTTCCAGGCCGACCTCCGGCGCGAAGGCGAAGACCTCGGCAAGAACTGCGGCGGCGGATTTGGCGTCAAGCAGCTGGTCGGCTGTATGGTGGCCGTTGCGACCGACGATCCGTTTCACCTCGCCGTCGGCAGTCTGCCGCCTCTCAACGGGACCGGGTTCGGTCTGGCGTTCTCGGAACACTACACGCCGAACGAGCGCTGGCGGATCATGTGGGACGCGGACAGCGTCATCTCCACGAATGGCTCCTGGCGCGCCGGCGCCTACATGAAGTTCATTCACATCCCGGACCGGCCGGGTATCACCGTGATCCGGCCGGGCGCGTCGACGCCGTCGCCGCCGCCATCGGTAACCATCACGGAATATCCGATCTTCAACCTCTACGCCCAGACCATCGCGCTCAACACGCTGACCATTGCCGGCGGCCAGCCTGCGTTCAGCGAACGCCAGACGATTGTCGGCGCCAACGTGATCTACCCGCTTACGAGCCTGACCGCGATTCGCGGCCTCCGGCCGTCGCTGGTCGGCGCCATCAACGGGCGGTTTCTGAACGTTCAGAGCGACGCCCTTGCCTTGTCGACGCAGCCAACCTTCGCGCAGTTCGAGGAGGGACTTCGGCTCAAGCCGTCGGCGTTTGACGACCGCCTGCGCCTGAACTACCTCGTCGACTTCCAGCAGTTTGCGTCATCCGCCGATTCAAACGCGTCGTTCCATCGGTGGACGATCGATCTCAAGCACGAGGTGCCGCTCTATCGAACGGTGTCGTCGACCGGGCCCAAGGACACCAATGGACCCGACTCATGTTTCCAGTCCGTGGGATCACCGGCGTGTCCACCGGTGTCCTACTCGCGCAATCTCGAAGGGTCGGCCAGCGTCCGCCTGCTGGCAACCCAGTCGTCCGGAAGTGCGGGCAGCCAGGTGCCGTTCTACTTCCAGCCGACGCTGGGGGGCTCGGACATCAACGGCCAGCGCCTCCTGAGCGGCTATGACGACTATCGGTTCCGTGGCGCCAATCTGATCGCGCTGCAGGAGAGCGTCGAGCATTCGATCTGGGGACCGATTGGCGCCTACCTCCTTCTCGAGCAGGGAAAAGTCACCGCCGAGGGCGACGGCCTGGGACTGGGCAACCTCGTTCGCAGCGTCGCGGTCGGCCTGACGCTTCGCGCTGGCGGATTTCCCCTGGTCAATCTGACTTTCGCGTGGGGCACGGACAGCCATCACATCATCGGTTCGATCGACCCGTCGCTCCTCGGTGGATCGTCCCGGCCGTCGCTGTACTAGTGGGCCTGTCCTGTGTGTCCTTGGTGTTGAGTTCAACCCGCGATACGAAGATCTCCAGCCCGCTCAACCGTTTCGTTGACGTAGCATTACGGGAATGGGTTACGAGCAGTTTTTTGGATTGAGTGACGCGCCGTTCAGCCTGGCGCCCAACCCGCGGTATCTGTTCGAAAGCGCGTCGCATGCACACGCGCTGCACCAGGTTGCCAGTGCGATCCAGCGCCGCGAACCACTGGTGATCGTCACCGGGGAAATCGGCAGCGGCAAGACGCTGCTCTGCCGCACCGTGCTCCAGCGCCTCGATGGGCGCACCTTCGTCTCGGTCATCAACAACCCGTTGCTCGAGCGCGACGATCTCCTGAAGCAGATGCTGCAGGACTTCGGGGTCATATCGACCGACAGAACAACCGCGCCCGGGGTGAGCCGTCACGACATGGTGCACGCCCTGGAGGACTTTCTCTCCTCGCTCATCGAGCTCGATGCCCACGCCGTTGTCATGATCGACGAGGCGCAGCACGTGCAGCCGGACGTGCTCGAGCAGATCCGGCTGTTGTCGAACGTCGATGCCCCAAGCGGCACCAGGCTCCAGATCATGCTGGCCGGCCCGCTGGAGCTGGAATCGCTGCTGGCGCGTCCCGACCTGCGGCAGTTCCAGCAGCGCGTCTCACGGCGCATCCGTCTCGAACCGCTCCGCGAGAACGAGCTCAAGTCCTACATCGAGCACCGGCTCGCCGTGGGCCGCGCCGCCGGATCCGGCCTGCCGGGGGCCAGCGATCTGGCGGCGGCGCTCGCCCAGTGGAATGGCGAGGGGGGGGTGATCTTCACCCCCGAGGCGGTGGCGGCCGTGTGGCGAGGGTCCGGCGGCCTTCCTCGCGTCGTCAACCTGCTGTGCGATCGAGCGCTCGAGGCGGCGTACCACCGGCAGCTGCGGACAATCGACGCCGATCTCGTTGAGGCAGCCGCGGCAGACCGCCTTCCGCAAACCACCCCCCGCAGGCCAGACATCTGGACGCCGCCGCAGGCCGACATCGCAGCGGAGCCGATCACTGCGCCACTCGAGCCGGTTTCGACCGCCGCACCCCGCGCGAAGATCGCGGCGGCGCTGACCGCTGTGCTCGCCGCAGCGGCGCTGGCGGCATGGTTCGCCTATCGCACTCCGCCAGCCCATCCCGATCCGCCCCCAACCGCGGCCGCAGGTCAGACTTCGGTGGCGACACCCGCTCTCCAGCCGACTGCCGCACCGGCCCCTGAGCCGCCCACCCCGATCGCGCCGGCCGCGCCCGCAGATTCTCGTCCGACGGCCGCCGCTCTTGCGCCCGCGGCTGCCGCCGCTCCGTCCTTCGAGATCGTGGTGGCGTCGTTTCGAACGGAGTCACGGGCGGCTGCCGTAGCCGCACAGGTCTCTGGCGCCGGACTGGCGGTCCGCCGGCGGGTCATTGGCGGGTGGCAGCAGGTGATCGCCGGTCCGTTTGCGTCGCGAGAGGACGCGGATGGGGCCCGTCAGCGTCTCGAACGGGCCGGTCTTCCCGGGACGCAAGTCGTGTCAGCGACACCTTGAAGCCCCGAGTGTACGGGGAGGGCCTGGTCGGTTAGCGTCGATCTGCGGATTCCCGCGCCGCGCGCGCGGGACGCGGATTCGGCAGCATCTTGTCGGCATCGAGCGCCTGTAGAATTTCCGAGAGATAGGCGAGCGTTTCGCGCCGCTCCTCGCCGAGCACGTACATCTCGTAGAGCACGGCTTTGAAGGTCGCGATCAGCGCCTTCAACGTGTCGCCCTGCAGCGGTTCGTCGCCTGCACCCAGACGCTCGATCACCTGAAACAACGTCGGCGCGACGGACGGATGCTTCCCACGCAGCGCCACGATCGCCGTGTGAAAGTCGTCGGCGGCAATCGACTCGAGCTCGAACGCCTGGCGGATGGCGAGGCGCATACAGGAACTGCCGCCAACCGCAAAGGACATGCTCGCGCAGCCGTCGGCTTCGGCGACCAGCAGCCGAATCTGCTCTGGGATACGCCGATCCAGGGTGAGGAAGCGCGGCTCCGGGACTTGGTCTTTGTCGATGAGGGGTTGCAGCATGGCGGTCTGGGAGAGGTGCGCTACAAGAAGGCTGCCGTTGCCGAATCGCCGTTTTTGGGCGAAGTCGGCGAGAACGAGCCGCTCGCAGTTTCAGAAAAAGCATGCCGAAACACGATATCGTCTCTTGTACTGTCGAGCCTTTTTGTGCACAATGCTCTGCACAACCCCTACGTCGGCAACCCACTCCCGCGCGATGCATCAAGTCGCCGTGGAAGTCCGTTGGCAAAGAGACGATGACACCTCGCAACAACGCGGCCGCGGTCAGTGGATGGACCGGTGTCGACACTCCGAAACCCCTGGCGAGCTGGTATACCGAGGGGGTCTGTGACGGCGTCGGAGATCGCCTGTGGATGTTCGACAACAGCGGCACGCCGTCGCTGGAGCTCCTCCGCTTTCATCCGCAGCTTTCGAGCGCCGACGGCTTCGAGGATGCCCTTCGCGAGCGCGTCGACGCGCTCGACGCCTTCGAACATCCCGCTTTTTCGCGAGTGCGGGCGGTCCAGCGTCTGGACGGCGGTGACCTGGCGCTCGTGTCGACGTTCACCACCGGCAAGCGCGTGTCGGAGATCTTTCAGAGTCCGAATGCCCGGACCGGCGTGCACCCGGCCTTCGCCGCCTGGTTCATTCGAGAGCTGACCTCGGCCGTCGCCGAATTGCACCGGCAGGGCGATGGGATCGCGCACGCCGGGCTCACGACCGATCGTGTGATCCTCACGCCTGACGGTCGGCTGGTGATCGTCGAGCACGTCCTCGGCGCCGCCCTCGACCGGCTCCAGCTTTCAGTCAGTCGACTCTGGCACGACCTCGGGCTGATCGCCGCCGGCCACGAAGGCCGCGCCCGGCTCGACCAGCGAACGGACGTCATCCAGGTGGCGTGGATCGCGCTGTCGCTGCTGTTGGGCCGGCGGATCACGCCCCTGGACTATCCACAACGCGTCGACCCGCTGCTCGATGAGTTCGTCCGCGCCAGCCGCGGCCGCTCGCCGCTGCTGGTGTCCGCGCTGCGCCGCTGGCTGGAACGCGCGCTGCACGCGAGCGGAGACGCTTTCGAATCGGCGATTCAGGCGCAGGCCGGCCTGGGAGATCTGGGCGCGCACGCCGGCTCGCGTGCCGTGCCCTTCATTCCCAGCAGCATGGCCGTGGAGCAACTCACCTTCGAGCCGCCGCCGGAGCTGCCGCCGATGCCGGCGACCGGTTCCGGCGCAACGACGCTCGAATGGGGATCTCGAAACCAGACCTGGGAATCCTCGAACGCGGCGTTGCCCACCACGGCGATGGCAACCGGATCCGCCGCTGACCCACTCGCGGGCTTGATGCTTGAGGACCTGCCACATCGTGAGATGCCAGGTGCGGCGTCGGCGATGAGGGACGCGAAGGTGACCTACGCCCGACCGCCAATCGCTGGCTGGATCGTCGCCGCCGCCTTCGCGCTGGTCGCGGTAGCCGAGGCCGGCTGGATCGGACGGGCCCAGCTCGCCAGGGCTGCGGTATCACCGCCGCCGCCAGTCCCGGTGGTCGTCGACTCTCTTCAACAAGGCGACACGGTGATCGTCGATGGCCGTGAAGTCGGCGTGACGCCGTTGACAGTAGCCCTCACGCCCGGCGTGCGAGCGATCAGCGTGCGCAGACGCCCCATGGTGGAGGACAGGGCCCCGGTGCAAGCAGAGACCGCTGCCGCCCGTCCCGTCGACAACGCCGCCGCGGCGGCGCTGGCCCAGGCGGCCGCTCGCGAGCGGCGCGGCGGATTGCGCCTGACCTCGCCGATCGAGCTGCAGGTGCTCGAAGGGGAACGCGTGCTCGGATCGAGCGCCGATGGTCCGGTCGTCACCACTGGAGGCCGCCACGAGTTGGATTTCGTCAACAACGCGCTCGGCTACCGGTCGCACCAGGCCGTCGACATCAAAGCCGGCCAGATTATTCCGCTGAAGATCTCGCCGCCGGACGGACGGGTCAGCGCCAACGCCGTGCCGTGGGCGCAGGTGTCGATCGACGGCAAGCTCATTGGCGAGACGCCGCTCGGGAATCTGCCGCTGGCGGTTGGCGAACATGAAGTCACGTTCCGGCACCCGCAGCTCGGCGAGCAGACGCAGAAAGTGATCGTGAAATCCGCTGCCTTGACCCGTGTGAGCGCGACGTTCGCGCGCTGACGCGCGCTACGCGGTCGCCGATCTGAGTCCGTCGAACGGTTCCGCTCCATCTCTGTAGGTCATCAAGGCCAGAAAATCCTGCCGCGCAATCGGGGCGAGACACGGTCCCGCGAGTGGAATGTCTGGCGGTGGAACGGCGAACGGCCGGTCGGCCCGCAGCGCCTGAAGGATCGGCCGCTCGTAAAGCGTCACGCTCGCCAGCCGATACACGCTGCTGAAGCGCCTGGCATGGCGAACCACTTTGGCGCTGTCTTCGATGATCGATACCAGTTGCGCGTGTCCAACGATGCCCTTCCCGGGGACGAAGAAGCAGACCCAATCGCCCGGTGCGCCCTGACTGCGAAGTTTTCCGGCCGGGCAGATGGCAAGCACGCGGCGCTCGGCGATGACCGCCGTGAGCAACTGCTCTGGCGCGGCAACCTCGTTGCCGGCGATGGTCGCGACCCAGTATGCCGGCTGATGATCGCCGGCCGGCGCCCCCGGGACCTGCGCCGCCGCCGATTCGCTCGATGGACCCTGCGCCGCTGGCCGATCGAGCAGATCGATGACGAAGTCGAGCGCCACACCGGATCGGAGCAACGTGACGACCTCGGCGTGAGTCACGCGATCGGCGGCGACTTGCGCGGCCAGCGCCAGCAGCGATGCCACCGACACGATGTGGATGTCGGGTAGCGCCGTCAACTCGGCGAGCGCCCGACCGAGCTTGCTCCGCGCCGCGTACTGCCGCGCCACGACGCATAAGCCTATCCGCGGCTCGAGCCCGGCGCCCTCTGTCGCCGCCATCGCTCGCGCGAGACGGTCCAGCGTCGGCGACGCGGTCTGCTCGGTGCGAATCTCGATCACCACGTCGAGCAGGCCAGGCGATCTCCACTGCCCGTCCACCTTGACCGCGTCCACCGACCGCTCGTAGGCGCCGAACGTGACCTCGAAGCGTAACAGGCGCCCGACGATGACGACCAGATCCTGGAGCGCGCGGTGACGCTGCTCGCCGACAGATCGCTGGCATTCGTCGACGAGCGCCGCTGCTGTCGGCACGTCGGTGACACGCTCCAGCAGAAACCGCCGGAAGCGTTCCCGCGGGGCGTCGAACCCCGGTGCATCGTCGAGCCGGCCCACCAGGAAGAGGAGTTCGTCGAGCGTGATGCTCATTGCGGTCGCGCGAGAACGACGGGACCGGACGGCTCCGCGCGACCGGGCGCGGGCTCGAGCGTTACTCGAACGCCCACGATTGGGCGCGGCGCGTCGGGAGGCGTGTCAGTCGCAAGAGTGACGCGGCCGGAGGCGTCCGGCGCAATCGTCCCCAGGCTGATGGGAGCCGCGGCGGTCAACAGCCAGACTTGATAGATCGCGCCCTGTGGCGGCTGCGGCATACGAGAGGCGCTGAACACCATTCCCCGCGAGCGGCTCCAGAGCAGTTGCGCCAGGGTCCGCACCGCAGGGTCGCTGCCGACCAGGTTGAAGCGAACGAGATCCGAAGCCGCCAGCACGTCGCTCGTCACCTGGGCTTTCGATGCCGCGTCGCGAGCCTTGGTCACCTGGGCCGCGGCATCCTGACGCGTGGCCTCGATCCGTTCGTTGGCGGCGGCCGCGATTCGCTCGGCCCGCTGCTGAGCCTCGGACGCCCGCTCGACGGCCAGGTTCGCACGACGATAGAACGACCACCCCAGGCCGCCGACCACGCTCATGGCAATGACCAGCGCGGCCACGGCCGCCGCATACCATGTCGAGCGGAAGCGATCGGCTGGCGCTCGTTGGCCGATGTCGTGGTCGCGCTCCGCTTCCGGTTGGTCAGCCCGTGTCGTGACCTGCGTCTCGCCGGTCGACTCCAGAAATGGGGATGCCGCCGGCGGCCCCGACCGGCGCGCTGAACCCTCGACCAGCCGGCCCTCGAGCACCCCTGGACGAGGATCGTCTGCGGCGGCGCCCTCGCGGAGCTCGTGGTGAAGCCTCGTCACCTCGTCGAGCGGCCACGCGCTCGCGGGCGTGCGCGAGGGCGGCCCTCCGTGATGCCGAAGCTCGGCGAGGACCTCGTGGAGGTCACGCGACAGATGGTCGATTTTTCGATGCAGGTCGTGCTCGAGTGCGGCGAGCCGCGCCTCGGCGCGCTCGATCCCGGTCTGTGCCGAACCCGCGGTGTTGACGCAGATTTCGGTCAGGTTCTCGGCCTGTTCGCGCAGCTGCCGTGCCGGTTCCTCGTGCAGGAGTCGAAGCGATGCCCACTCTCGACCGATGGTGCGCTCGAGCCCCTGGAATCGCCCGGCCGCGTCGCGCTGAAGGCGCGTCTCGATCTCGTTCCAGCCCGTCAGGCGCGTCTCGAGCTCGCCGACCGCTTGCGCGTAGCGTTCGCCGGTCGCTGTCCATTGCTTCAAGATGACGGCGACCTGGTCGGTCAGCTCGGCCAGCCGCCGCTCCATCGGCTCCCGATCGTCATCGGCGTCATGCGAGTGCAGGAGGGTGGCGGTGAGGCGGCTGATCTGCGCCTCGAGATCGACCAGGCGTTGTTCCAATCCGGCAGTCTGCGGAAGCACGGGTTCCTGTGGAGCGGATGATAGTACAAAACCGGAGCGGACGAGCATGGTTTTCTGCGTCGACTCGCGCCGCCACACGGCGGCGCGCCGCTTCGACCTTGTACTCGGGATTCGAACGCGTTACGATGAGCTCCCGCTCAGCTAACGAGTCGCCTGGCGCAGTACGGAGGCCACGATGAACTTCACCAGAACCGGTCTCGCCGCCGCGGTGCTTCTTGCCGGCCTGTCAGGCAGCGCGCGCGCCGCCTCCGGGAGCGACGACACACTCGGACGCGCCAAAAGCCTGTACG
>DATASG010000227.1:0-9404 GCA_036269295.1 Vicinamibacterales bacterium
GTTCAAGTGGCACATCGTGCTGCAGTTGAGCGGCTCGGCGCTGCCGCTGATCGCGCTGGTCGCCTGGCCGCATCGTTCCGCTCCAGAGACTCCCGCCGTCACGGTGGCGATCGACGTCGCCCTGCTCGCGTTGCTCACCGGCTTTCTGTACTGGTCGCTGATCATCGCGCCCGCCAACAATCCGGCGCAGGCGGCGATGGGACTGCGATCGCTCGCGATCATCGGTCCGATCGTGCGGCTGGCATCGGTCGCCGGCCTGCTGCTGGCGGCGGCGTCGGCCGGGAACAGCGCGTGGGCCACGACCTATCGGCGGCTCGCGCTCGGCATGGGGTCGGCGTTCGTCATCCTGGTCGGGCTGTCGGTCATCACACTGCGCGGCAATTACGGCACCGGATCGCCTGCCGACATCGGCTGGATGCTGCCGTTCTTTTTCGCGGCCTGGGCGGCGGCAGGCGCGCCGGCATCGCCGGTGCGGGTGCGTCTCAGCCCGACGCAGCCACTGCCGCAGGCGTCGCCGCTGCTGCTGTTCGTCGCGCTGATCGGTGTCCCGGCCGTCGGCTTCGGCTTGCGCTACCTGATGCCGCTCGGCGAGCCGGCAGACACGCTGCGCGATATTGCGACGGCCTGCACCCTGGTCGGCGTCATCGGGCTCGTGCTGGTGCGCCTCCGGATCGAGCAGCGTCTTGCGGAGGAGGCCAACCAGCGGCTGCGGCTGCTGGCGACCGCGTGCGAACAGGCCGGCGAGCTCATCATCATCATCGGCCGCGATAGCCGCATCGAATACGCGAACGACGCCTTCTGCCGGGCCACCGGATACACTCGTGAAGAGCTCGACGCGATCGCGCCCGCGTCGCTGGTCGCCGAGGAATCGGCGGCGGCGATTCCGCTGTTCAATCAAAGCATCAAGGCGCGGAAGGTGACGCGCCTCAACGCGTCGCTGGCGCGCAAGGACGGCTCGACTTTCCAGGTGGCGTGCGTCGCAGCGCCGATCGTCGACGCCGGCGGCCGCGTCACCCATTTCGTCGCGGTGATCCGCGACACCATCGACGAGCTGCGGATGCGGGAGCGGCTGGTGCGGGGAGAGCGGCTGTCGGCGATCGGCGAGTTCGTGTCGGGCGTCGCCCACGAGATCAACAACCCGCTCCAGACGATCATCGGGTCGCTCGAGCTGGTTCTCGGTCAGCGACTCGATCCCGCGATACGTGGCGATATCGAGCGGGCGCGCCTGGAGGCCGGCCGCGCCGGGCGCATCGTCCGCAACCTGCTCCGCTTCGTGCGGCAGGCGCCGGACGAGCGCCTGCTGCTGGATCTGAACGAGATGGTCAAAGCGACGATGAGCATACGGGCCTACGAGCTGGAGATGGCCGGCATCCAGATCCACGCCGACTACGCGCCGCTGCTGCCGCTGGTTCTCGGCAACCGCGAAGAGATTCAGCAGGTGATCTTGAACCTGGTGATGAACGCGGAACAAGCGATGGCAGGTCCGGTTCTCCCCCGAGTGCTCTCGGTGAGAACGTTGGTGTCTGGCGCGGACGCGGTGCTCGAGGTGCGCGACACCGGCCCAGGAATTCCCACCGAGCTGGCTGGAAGGGTGTTCGAGCCATTTTTCACGACCAAACCCGTCGGCACCGGCCCCGGCCTCGGCTTGTCGCTCTCGCTCGGCATCGCCAACGCGCACCAGGGTCAACTCGAGCTCGTCGAGGCCTCGTTCGGCTGCTGCTTCCGTCTTACACTGCCGGGCTCCGGCTTCCCAGGCCCCGTCTCCGTTCATTAGAATGGGCTGTTGATGCCCGTTCGGGACGTCGTCATCCTCAGCGCCGCGCGCACGCCTATTGGTCGATACGGCGGATCCTTCAAAGACCTCCACCCAGCCGAACTTGGCGCGGTCGCGGCTCGCGCGGCGATCGAACGCGCCGGGATCGCGGCCTCGGCGGTGGACGAAGTGCTGATTGGCCACGGACGCCAGGCGGGTTCCGGCCCGAACCCCGGGCGGCAGGTGGGCCACCGCGCGGGCGTACCCGATCGCGCCCCGGCCCAGACGATCAACAAGGCGTGCGCCTCGAGCCTGCAGGCGATCGTCTCAGGCGCGCAGTCGATCATGCTCGGCGAATCAGACGTCGTGCTGGCCGGCGGCATCGAGTCGATGAGCCGCATGCCGTATCTGATCGACGCGATCGACGCGCGCTGGGGCCACCGCATGGGCAACTTCACGCTGGTCGACGCGATGTACCGGGACGGTTTTCAGTGTCCGATCTCGAACCTGATCATGGGCGAGACGGCGGAAATCCTCGGCCGCCAGCACGGCATCACGCGCGAGCAGTCGGACGCGTTTGCGCTCGACAGCCAGCGCAAGGCGAAGGCGGCGGTCGATGCCGGGCACCTGGCGCGCGAAATCGCACCGGTAACGATGCCCGCGGCGGGCGGCGGTCGATCGGGCCACGGCGACGCGGTCGTCGATCGCGACGAGCATCCGCGCGGCGACACAACGCTCGAGAGCCTGCGCAAGCTGCCGGCGGTGTTCGGCGAGGTCGAAGGGCAGCCCGGGATCATCACCGCCGGCAGCTCGTCGGGCATCACCGACGGCGGAGCGGCGCTGGTCCTGGCGTCTGCGGACGCGGCGCGAGCGCGTGGCTTGAAGCCGCGCGCGAAGATCCTCGGGTGGGCAAGCGCCGGCGTCGATCCGCGGCTGATGGGCATCGGGCCGGTGCCGGCGATTCAGAAGCTCGAGGCGCGCATCGGCGTCAGGCTCGACGACTACGATCTCGTCGAGCTCAACGAGGCCTTTGCAGCGCAGGTGTTGGCGGTGCTGGACGAGGCGCCGATTGCGGCGGATCGGCTCAATGTCAACGGTGGCGCGATTGCGCTCGGGCATCCGATCGGGGCCACCGGGGCGCGCCTGGTCGTCACCCTGCTTCACGAACTCGAGCGTCGCGGCGCGCGCCGCGGCCTGGCGACTTTGTGCGTGAGCGGCGGGATGGGGATGGCGCTGGCGATTCAGACAATTTGGTAACGCGATTACCCAATCATCCAATGCGTATAGCGGTCATCCCCGGCGATGGGATCGGCGTCGAGACGACCGCGGAAGCGGTCAAGGCGATCCGTGCCGTCGGCGACGTGTTCGGACGGCAGTTCGATCTCGAGATGCTGCCGTGGGGCGCTGACTATTTTCTGCAGACCGGCATCACCATGCCGGCCGACGGCTACGCGATGCTGCGCGAACAATTCGACGCCATCTTCATCGGTGCGCTCGGCGACCCGCGGGTGCCGGACAACCGGCACGCGCGCGACATCCTGCTCGGCACCCGCTTCGAGCTCGACCTCTACGTGAACTATCGCCCGGTGAAGCTGCTCGACGCGCGGCTATGCCCGCTGAAAGGGCGGACGCCGGCGGAGGTGAACTTCGTGGTGTTCCGCGAGAACACCGAGGGCCTCTACGTCAGCATCGGCGGCCGGTTCAAAGCGGGAACCGAGGACGAGATCGCGATTCAGGAAGAGGTGAACACCTACAAGGGCGTCCATCGCATCATCAGGCACGCGTTCGAGTTCGCCAAGGCGACCGGGCGCCGGAGCGTGTGCATGACCGACAAAAGCAACGCGATGGCGCAGGGGCATGCGCTCTGGCAGCGGGTGTTCAAGGAAGTGGCGCCGCAGTACCCGGGTATCGAGGCGCGCCATCTCTACATCGACGCGCTCGCGCTCCTGATCGTCCAGAACCCGGCCCAGTTCGACGTCATCGTGACCAACAACCTGTTCGGCGACATCATCACCGACCTCGGCGCAGGACTGCAGGGCGGGTTGGGGCTGGCCGCATCCGGCAACCTGCACCCCGGCAAGACGTCGATGTTCGAGCCGGTTCACGGCTCGGCGCCACCGCTGGCCGGCAAGAACGTGGCGAATCCGATGGGCGCGATCCTCTCGGCGGCGCTGATGCTCGAGTATCTCGGGATGAAGCCGGAGTCGCTCGCGGTCGAAGCGGCAGTGCAGGAGGCGGTGGTGGCGGGGCAAGGGACCCGTGAGATCGGCGGATCGCTCGGCACGCGCGAGACAGGCGACGCGATCGCCAGAGGCATCAGGCGATAGGAGATTCGTGGCAACTCTCAACGCTCAACTCTCAACCCTCAACTTTCAAATCTGAAATCTGAAACCTCGGAGAGGTAGCTGAATGGCGATTCGAACGGTCGGTGTGTTGGGATGCGGGTTGATGGGCTCCGGGATCGCGCAGGTCTGCGCGGCGGCAGGCTATCAGACCATCGTCCGCGAGGTGGACCAGGCGTTTCTGGACAAGGGGCTGGGCCGCATCAAGAAGTTTCTCGAGGACGGCGTCGCCAAGGGGAAAGTTGCCGCCGAAGCGCGCGACGCCACGCTCGGCCATCTCTCCGGCACGACGTCGGTCGATGCGTTGGCGGGCTGCGATCTCGTGATCGAGGCGATCATCGAGAGCCTCGACGACAAACGGACGATCTACGCGGCGCTGGAGCAGGTGGTCGGCGCGCACACGATTTTCCTCTCGAACACCTCGTCGCTCTGCATCACCGAGCTGGCGGCGGCGACCGCACGCCCCGATCGCTTCGGCGGCCTGCATTTCTTCAATCCGGTGCCGCTGATGAAGCTGGTCGAGGTGATCCGGGCGCTGACGACGAGCGACGAGACCTACCAGACGGTGTTCGCGTTCGCACAATCGTTGGGGAAGGAGCCGATCACCGCGCCCGATCGTCCGGGCTTCATCGTCAACCGCCTGCTGGTGCCCTACCTGCTCGATGCCATCCGCGCCTACGAGAACGGCCTCGGGACGCTCGAGGACATCGACAAGGGGATGAAACTCGGCTGCGGCTACCCGATGGGGCCGTTCACGCTGCTCGACTTCGTCGGCCTCGACACGACCTACTACATCGCCAACATCATGTTCGAGGAGTTCCGCGAGCCGGCATACGCGCCGCCGCCGCTGCTCAAGCGCATGGTGTTGGCCGGGCGCCTCGGACGAAAGAGCGGACGAGGCTTTTATAGCTACAACGGGTGAGCTGCGGGGTGCGGGGTCAATCCGCGCGCAGCACGGCAGTCGGATCCAGGCGCGACGCGCGGCGCGCCGGCATGTAGCAGGCCGCGAGGGCGATGACGCCGAGCAGGGCGACCACGGCGCCGTACGTCGCCGGATCGCCCGCTGAGACGCCGTAGAGCACGCTCTGCAAGGCGCGCGTGAGCGCCCACGCCAACGCGAGACCGATTGCGAGGCCAAAGCCGGTCAGCGACAAACCGCGCGCGACGACGATCCGCATGATCGATCCGGTCGTCGCGCCCAGCGCCAGACGCAACCCGAGCTCGCGGCTGCGCTGGGTGACGACATACGACAACACACCGTAGAGGCCGACAGAGGCGAGCAGCAGCGCGAGGCCGGCGAAGGCGCCGAGCAGCAGCATCTGCTGCCGGCGGTCCGCCACGTCCAATTCGACGATGTCGGTCATCGTTCGCACCCGGGCGACGGGTTGATCCGGATCCGCCGCCGAGACGATGCGGCGCAACGCGTCGACGAGATCCTCGGGGCGGCCCTTGGCGCGCACGACCAGGAATTCCGGCAGCGCCCAGGTCGCCGGCGTCTGCGCATACGACAGGTACACACCCGGCTTCATCGTCAGCTCGTAGCCGCGCTCGCGGAGGTCGCGCACGACGCCGACGATGGTGAAGGTTGGCGTGTTGGGAGCGCCGAAGCGCAGGGCGTGGCCCAGCGCGGAGGCGCCGGGCCAATAGTGGCGCGCCATCGTTTCGTTGACGACCACGGCGCGCGGCGCGGCGGCGACATCGCGACCGTCGAGCAGTCGACCCTCGACGAGCCTGGCGCCGATGGTCGCCAGGTAATCGTAGGTGCCGACGCGGTAGAGCGCATCGCTTGGAACGCCGGGCGCCGGGGGCGCGGCGCCCTCGATCGCGAACGAGATGGTGTCGCCGCGCGAGACGAACGGCAGGTTCGAGACGTACGCCGCCCGCTCGACGCCGGCCAGCGCGCGGGCCTCGTCGGTGACGCGGGTGTAAAAGGCCAGCCGCTTCTGGGGCTCCTGGTACCGCGCCGCGGGCAGCGTGGTGGCCAGCGTCATCAGCCGGTCCGGCTGGAAGCCGACGTCGATTGCGCGCAGGTTCGCGAGCGTGCGCAGCATCAGGCCGGCGCCGGCGAGCAACACCAGCGCCGCCGAGACCTGAAGGACGACCAGCGCATCGCGGGTCAGCCGTCCCCGTCCGCCGACCGACGTTCGGGCGTTCTGCTGCAGCGCGTCCTGCAGCCACACGCGCGACGCCTGCCACGCCGGCACGATGCTGAACGTGACGCTGGTGACGATCGACAGGGCGAGCGTGAAAGCCAGCAGCCGGAGATCGAGCACCGAAGAGGGAAGCGCGGGGAACCCCTGCGGCGTCAGCCTCGCCATCACCGCGGTGCCGGCCGGCGCCAGCGCGAGGCCGATGGCGCCGCCGACCAGCGACACGGTCGCCGCCTCGATCACCATCTGCTGCATCAGCCGTCCGCGGGTCGCTCCAAGCGCGGCGCGGACCGCCAGCTCACCGCGCCGTCCGACCGCGCGCGAGAGCAACAGGCTGGCGAGATTGGCGCAGGCGATCAGCAGCACCGCCGCCGCCGCCGCCATCAACACCAGCAGCTCCAGACGCGTGTGGCCGAGCGCGTCCTCCTTGATCGGCACGACGACCGCGCCGATGTTGGTGTTCGAGCCCGGGAACTCGCGCTGCAGCTCGGTGGCGATGCGGCGCATCTCGTCGCCCGCCGACGCAAGCGAGACTCCGGGCGCGAGGCGCGCCACCACGTTGAGGAAGTGCGAGTTGCGGTCGGCGGCAACGGCGGGGGTGAGCGCGATCGGCGACCAGTAGTCGATCTCACGGTCCCGGAACACGAAGCCGGGCGGCATGACCCCGATCACCTGGTAACGGTTGTCGCTCATCAAGATGGTGCGGCCGACGATCGCGCGGTCGGCGCCATAGCGACGCTTCCACAGGCCGTCGCTGATCACCACCACCGGCGCTCCCGTGCGATCCTCGTCGTCGGTGAAGGTACGGCCGATGGCGGGGCGCACGCCGAGCACGTCGAAGAAACTCTGCGAGACCCGGCGTCCGCGAACCTGCTCCGGTGCGCCGTCGCCGGTCACGCTCGCCGAGCCGCCGCGGGTGGCCGCCATCCCGGAGAAGGCACGCTGCCGGCGGCGCCACTCGGAGAAGTTGCCGGGAGCCGGCGTGTTTCGGGGAAAGCCCGCGGCGGTGTTGTCCTCCCAGACGAGGACGACGCGATCGGCGTCGGCATACGGCAGCGGGCGGACCAGCACCGCGTCGACTACCGAGAAAATGGCGGTGTTGGCGCCGATGCCGAGCGCCAGCGTGGCGATGGCGATGACGGTAAAGCCGGGCGCCTTCCTCAACAGGCGGAGGCTGTAGCCGAGATCGGCGAACACGGCGTCCACGGAGCTGTTGGACGGCCGGCGCCGGCGAAGCGTTTACTTGCCGAGCGCCCGCCTCGCTTTTTCCTTGAACTCCCGATCCTCGGGGGCCCAGTCGGCGCTGAGGGGCGCGTCCAGCACGCGCTGCCACTCGGCGCGGGCTTCGTCCCTGCGCCCTTCGTCGTCGAACAGCTCGCCGAGAAAGAAGTGCGACACGGTGCTGGCGGGGTTGTAGCCCAGCGAGGCGCGCAGGTGCGACTCGGCCAGCGAGCGATCGCCGCCGAACAGGCGGGGCACCTTGAAGTACCACCGCCCGAGGGCGCGGTCGGCGGATCCTTCCGCGAACGCCGGGTCGAGGCGAAGCACGGTCTCCAGCGATTCCTTGATCGGCTTGCGGTACTTCAGGCCCTGGCGCAGACCGAACGATTCGGCGAGCCCGCCCATGTTCGCCGCCAGCCAGAAGTGCCCCTCGGGCCGCTTCGGCTGCAGCGCCGTGGCTTTCCTGCCAGCGTCGATGCCGGCGTCGAAGTCGCCGCGGCGTTCCGCTTCTGGTCCGTGGCCGCCGAGCCAGTAGTCGGCGCGCGCGAGCCTCCAGGCGGCGTCGAAGTTGCGCGGATCAGCGGCCAGGGCGGCCGACCACGCATCGGCGGCGCGGCGCGCGCTCACAGGGTTGGCGCGGTCGGCGAAGAGGCGCTCCGCCTCGCTGACGCGCGTGCCGCGCGAAGCCGGGTCGGACGACTGGGCGGCGAGAGCCGGGATATAGAATAGAAGGATGCAGGATGCGATCAGACGGCTGCTGACCGATCTCGGAGAGGATCCGGATCGCGAAGGACTGCGCGACACGCCGAAGCGGGTGGAGAAGGCGTACACGTTCCTGACCAGCGGCTACCGTGCAGACATCGACAAGGTGCTGAACAACGCGCTGTTCACCGTCGATTATAACGAGATGGTGATCGTCAAGGACATCGACTTCTACAGTCTCTGCGAGCACCATCTGCTGCCGTTCTTCGGCAAGTGCCACATCGCCTACATTCCCAGCGACCGGGTGATCGGCTTGAGCAAGATTCCGCGTCTGGTCGACGTGTTCGCGCGGCGGCTGCAGGTCCAGGAGCGGCTGACCAGACAGATCGCCGACACGATCCGCGACAAGATATCGCCGCTCGGTGTCGCCGTGGTCATGGAAGCGACGCACCTGTGCATGTCGATGCGCGGCGTGGAGAAGCAGAACTCGTTCGCGGTGACCAGCGCGATGCAGGGCGCGTTCCGCGACAACTCGCGGACGCGGATGGAGTTTCTCGAGCTGATCAAGCTGCGCAGCGCGGTCCCCGGCGTACGGGAAACCGGCTACGCATGCCTGGCGGAAGACTAACGCCTAGAACTTCACCGCCGCTCGCAGGACCACGGTCCGCGGTGGCAGAATCGCCGACGGGGAGAGGAACTGCTGCAGCGTCGCACGGGTGCCGGTCGTGGGGTCCGTGAACGTGGTCGCGGTGGTGAGCGACCGGACCTGCCAGACCCAGGACGCGTTGGTCAGGTTGTCAAAATCCACCGTTGCTTCCAAGGTCCGATTGCCGGCGAACTTGAACATCTTCCCGACCCGAACATCGACCCGGTTCTGGAAGTCGAGGCGTGTGTTGCCCATCGGCTCGAGGTTGATGGTCTGGCTGGCGCCGATCGCGAGGGCGCGGCTGATCTGCCGGGTCACGGCCGGACCGCTGACACCGCTGTAGTTGATGCTGGTAATGATCTCCTGCCACGGCAGGATGTACATCCCCGTCAGCTTGAACTGATTGGGCTTGTCGCCGTTCGACGCGCCGCAACCGCTGCAGCGGCTCGACCCGTTGACGGTGGAGTCGCTGGCAATGACGCCGCTCGAATTGATCAAGAAGTTGGGAGACACGTCGACGCTGATATTGTCGATTCGGTTGACCGAGCGCGTGTATCCCGCCAGCATCTGCCAGCGATTGGTGAAGCGCT
>DATASG010000228.1:0-48644 GCA_036269295.1 Vicinamibacterales bacterium
GGCGGACCGCATGACGTCGGGCGCGTGACTGTTTCACAACAATCTTTTGGAGAATCGTCCGCGGACGACCGGCGATTCAGGCGGTTACTAGATCGCGGTGATGATCATTCCGCCGTAGACGCGATGGCCGTACCGCGTTCCCTGGCCGAGGAATGCCGGAGCGCTCTGATCAGCGCCAACCGAAACGAGGCGGTTCACGTGGTAGGTGAGCGCGCCGCCGAGGTTGTAGCTGCCGAAGTTCGAGCCTGTGTCGCCGCTCGTGAAAAACGCCGGTCCGCGCTTCAGGCGGCGAAGTGCCAGTGCGTAGATCCGTGCACAGTGGTCAGCGTTGAGCGCCGCGTCAGTGCGCGTGACCGCCGCCGCGGTGTCCGCGCCGCCGCCGCCGCCGCCGGCGTTTGTGTGGCATGTCCGCAGCTGCAGTGGGTTGAGCCCCGTCGCCGCCGCCCGCCTCCGGCGGCGGCGCGTCGCCGTGCTCGTCGAGAATCCCCATCCAGTGCTCGACCACGTCCGGCGAGTCGCCGTGGATCTCCATCCACGTGAGCGCCTCGCGGAAGATGCCGCGGTGTGCCAGCGATCGCTGCGCGCGCTCGCTCGCGGTCAGATCGCGCAGGCGCCGCTGCAGGCTGATGATCTGCCGCAGCCGCTCGACGTCGCGGCGCGCCAGGGGGAGATCGCCAAGGCGCGGCCCCGGCGGATGCCGCGGCCGTGTCGATCGCGGGCCCTCGCCCTCCTCGCTGTCGTGCGCCGTGCGCGGCGGGTGCAACGAGATCCCCAGCGGCAGCAACAGGCTGCCGAGCAGGATCGCGTTCGAGAGCGTATCGGGCGTTGACTCGAACTGGCGGCGGTACTCGTCCACCGCGGCGAGCGAACGCCACAGCGGATCGGCCGCGCCCCTGTGCAGCTCCAGCGAGATCGGCTCGAGCAGCCCGACCGCTGCCATCTGGCGGAACGCCTTTTCCGCCGAGCCCTGGCGCAGGATCTTGTAGTACTCCTCGATCAGCCGCGGCAGCGAGCTCCTGGCAATTTCCTTGCGGTGCCTCCGAATCGACTCCAGCAGCGTCGGCTCGATCGCGAAATCGAGCCGCGCCGCGATGGCGATCGCGCGAATCATGCGCACCGGATCTTCGTTGAGGCGGACGTCGGGATCGCCGATCGAGCGGACGATGCCGGCGCGCAGATCCTCGAGGCCGCCGACGAAATCGATAATCGAGAAGGTCGCGATGTCGTAGGCGAGCGCGTTGATCGTGAAGTCGCGGCGGAACGCGTCCTCTTCCGGCGTCCCGAAGGTGTTGTCGTGATGAATCAGCTGCTCGCCCTCGGGCGTCGTCGGATCGGGCGCCGGTACGCCGTCCTGCACGATTTCCTCGCCGGCGGCGACCTGGCGCCGGAATGTCGCGACCTCGATCACCTTCTGTCCGAACTTGACGTGCGCGAGACGGAAGCGCCGGCCGATGATCCAGCAGTTCCGGAACAGCTTCTTGACCTGATACGGATGCGCCGACGTGCCGATGTCGAAGTCTTTCGGATGGCGGCCAAGCAGCAGATCACGAACGCCGCCGCCGACGAGGTAGGCGGTGTACTCGGCCTGACGCAGGCGGTACAAAACCTTCAGCGCGTCCGGATCGATGTCGCGGCGGGAGATCGGGTGCTCCTCCCGCGGCACGATCCTCGGTTCAGCCATCGAGCAGCATTGTACCAAAAGCGTCACGAAAGCTAAGTAAGCCATTGATGCCCAATGACTTAGCCTTGAATTTGGGCTGTGCTACCATCGCACCATGCGTGGCCCGGCCGCCGTGGCCGTTCTTGTTCTCGCCCTTGGTGCCCCGTTGCGGGGCGCCGACGATCCGCTGGCGCGGGCCCGCGTGCTCTACAACCTGGGTCAATTCGAGGCGGCGATCAACGCCGCTGAGCAGGCGCGCCTGACCCCGGCCCGCGCTGACGCCGCCGATCTGGTCGCGGCCCGCGCCTATCTCGAGCGTTTTCGCGCCAGCGAGGCGAGCGACGACCTCGTCAACGCCCGCGAACGGCTGCGCCGAATCGATCCGCAGCGCTTCCCCTCCCGCGAGCGCTCCGAGTACATCGTCGGCCTCGGCGAGGCGATGTTCTTCGAAGGCGCGTTTGGCGCCGCCGCCGACGTGCTCGATCCCATCGTCCGCAGCCCTGATCTGTTGACCGGCGATGCGCGCGAACGCGTGCTCGACTGGTGGGCGAGCGCCCTCGATCGCGACGCGAAACCGCGTCCTGAGATCGATCGCCAGGGGGTCTATCAGCGCATCCGGGTGCGGATGGAGGAAGAGCTCGCGACGCGGCCGGGCAGTGGCACCGCCGCCTACTGGCTGTCGGCGGCGGCGCGATCGCAGGGTGACGCGCAGGCGGCCTGGGACGCGGCCCTGGCCGCCTGGGTGCGGGCGCCGCTGATGCTGGACCACGGTGTGCGGCTGCGGGCCGACATCGATCTGCTCGTGCTGCGCGCGATCGTCCCCGACAGGGCCAAGGCCACCGCCCAGCCGCCAGAGAGCCTTCGCCAGCAGTGGGAACAGTTCAAGGCGCGCTGGGATGAGTGAGTCCGCGTCTCCCGCGACGCCTCACGCCTTCGCGTCCTTCCAGTTCTCTCCCACCCCGACGTCGACTGTCAGCGGCACGTTCATCACCGCCGCGGCCTGCATCTTGTCACGCACGATGGTGCTGAACTCGTCGGCGCGGGCCTTCGGCACCTCGAACAGCAGCTCGTCGTGGACGGTGAGGATCATGCGCGCCTCCGGATGCGGCAGCAGCGCCGCGTGGACGTCGATCATCGCCCGCTTCATGATGTCGGCGGCGCTGCCCTGGATCGGCATGTTCACCGCCTCGCGCTCCGACGCGGCGCGGCGCTGAAAGTCGCGGCTGTTCAGCTCGGGCACCAGCCGCCGCCGCCCGTACATCGTCTTCACCACCCCGCTGGCCCGCGCTTCCTCGAGGGTGCGATCGATGAAGGCGCGCACCCGCGGGAAACCGGCGAAATAGGCGTCGATGAATTCCTGCGCCGCCTGCTGCGTGACCCCGATATCCTTCGCCAGCGTGAAGGCGCCCTTGCCGTAGAGCAGCGCGTAGTTGACCATCTTGGCGATGCTGCGCAGCTGGTGCGGATCGCGGCCGCTGTCAGCACCGAAGATCTTCACCGCCGTCCGTTCGTGGAAATCGACTCCTTCGCGGAAAGCGTCCACCAGCACCGGTTCCTCGGAGAGGTGCGCGAGCACGCGGAACTCGATCTGCGAGTAGTCGGCGGAGATGAGGACGTTGCCGGGGTCGGCGATGAAGGCGCGGCGGATCTCGCGGCCGAGCGCGGTGCGGATCGGGATGTTCTGCAGGTTGGGATCGCTGCTGCTCAAGCGGCCGGTCGAGGCGACCGCCTGGTTGAAGCAGGTGTGAACGCGTCCGGTCTGCGGGTGTACGAGCTGCGGCAGGGCATCGATGTAGGTGCCTTTCAGCTTCATCAGCTGCCGCCACTCGAGAATCTGGCGCGGGATATCGTGGGTGAGCGCCAGCTCCTCCAGTACCTCCACTGCCGTCGACGGCGCCCTCGACGTGCCGGTCCGCTTGAGCACCGGCAGCTGCAGCCTGTCGAACAGCACCTCGGCGAGCTGCTTCGGCGAGTTGATGTTGAACTCGCCGCCGGCCAGCTCGAAGATCGTCGTCGATCGCTGGGCGAGCTCGCGGTCGACGGTCTGCGACTGCGCCGCCAGCGCCGCGGTGTCGATGCGCACCCCCGCTTGTTCGACCGCTTTCAGCACCGGGACGAGCGGCAGTTCCAGCGTCGCGTATACCTGGGCCAACTGTTCCGCGATCAGCAGACCCCGCAGCACCGGGGTGAGCTGACCCACGAGATCGGCGCGCTCACACGCGTAGACCACCGCTGCCTCGACCGGCACCTCGGCGAGCGAGATCGCCTTGGCGCCGCGCCCGCAGACGTCCTCCGCCGACAGCGCCTTGTAGCTCGTGTGTTCGAGCGCCAGCTCCTCGATCAGGTGCGCGGATCGGGTCGCGTCGAGCAGGTAGCTCGCCAGCATCGTGTCGAGCGCGAGCCCGCCGAGCGTGACGCCGTGGCGCGCCAGCACGATGGCATCGAATTTCAGATCGTGGCCATCTTTCTCGATCGTCTCGTCCTCGAGGATCGGCCGCAGCGCCGCCAGCGCAACCTCGAGCGCCAGGCTGTCGGTGTTGTCGAGCGAGCGGTGGCCGATCGGGACGTAGTCGCCGTCGTGCGCAGCGGTCGAGAACGAGATCCCGACAATCGCCGCCCGCATCGCCGTCGCGCCGTCGGGCAGCACGCGGAGCGCGAACCGGCCGGCCGCGCGCAGCCGTTCCGCCAGCGCCCGCACGCCCTCCGCGGTGTTGACGATGCGGTAGGTCTTGGCGACGCTGTCGGCGGTCGGCGCGTATTCCTTGGCCAGCGCGCGGAAGCCCAGTTCGTTGAAGATCGCGAACGCCGCCTCCCGCGACCCGGCGCGATAGCGCAGCTGCTCGGCGTCGAACTCTACCGGGACGTTGACCCGGATTCGCGCCAGCTCGCGGCTCTGGCGCGCCGCCTCCTTGTTGGCGAGCAGGCCCTCGCGATAGCGCTTGTTCTTCACCTCGGCCGCGTGCTCGAGCAGGTTCTCCAGCGATCCGTACTGCACGATCAGCTCGCGCGCGCCCTTCTCGCCGACGCCCGGCACGCCCTTGATGTTGTCGATCGTGTCGCCCATCAGCGCCAGCACGTCGACCACGTGATCGGGCGCGACGCCGAACTTCTCCTTCACGCCCTCGGCGTCGTACCACGTCCCTTCGTCGCGCGGGTTGTAGACGCGGATGTGGTCGCCGACCAGCTGGTAGAAATCCTTGTCCATGGTGACGATCGCGACTTCGAAGCCGGCCGCGGCCGCCTTCAGCGCCAGCGTCCCGATCACATCGTCGGCTTCGTAGCGCTCGGAGGTGAGGATCGGCACCCCGAGCGCCTCGCAGGCCGCGTGCACCATCGGGATTTGCTGCGCCAGCTCGCCGGGCATCGGCGCGCGGTTGGCCTTGTAGTCGTCGACCAGCTCGTCGCGAAAGGTCCGCCCCGGGAGATCGAACGAGGCGGCGATGAACTCGGGCTTGTGCTCGTTGAGCAGCTTGCGGAGCATGTTGACGAAGATGTAGACCGCGTTGGTCGGCGTGCCCTGCGCGTTGCGCAGCAGCCCGCCCTCCGCGGTTCGAACCGGCGCGTGATACGCGCGGTACATCTGCGAGCTGCCGTCGATCAGATAGAGCACAATTTTTTACTATATCATCTGAAAAAGATGCACGGCGTGCTCCGCGAGCTTGGCGTTTCGGTCGTCGTGACCTTGGTTGTCGGCACGATCGCGTCGAGCGTGGCGTGCGGCACGGCGACGCTGTTCCGGCAATACGAGTACGAGGAAGAGGTCTACCTCTCGCTCGACGGTTCGGCGACGGTCTACGTCAACAGCTCGATCCCCGCGCTCGACGCGCTGCGCGGGACGACGTTCGATCCGGACCCCGCGGTGCGGGTCGACACCGCCGCCGTTCGCGCCTACTACTCGACGCCGGCGACCCGTGTCGTCCGCGTCAGCCAGTCGCGCCGCAGCAACCGCCGCTTCGTCCACGTCCGCCTCGACGTCGACGATGTCACCAGGCTGGGGGGCGTGGCGCCGTTCGCGTGGTCGAACTACCAGTTCACGCGCAACGGCGATCAGTTCGAGTACCGGCAGACGGTCGGCGCTGCGGCGATGAAGGATGTCGGCAACGTCGGCTGGAAAGGCGGCGAGATCGTCGCCTTTCGCCTGCATCTGCCGAGCAAGATCCGATATCACAATACCAGGCGTGAGGTCGGCCGCGGCAACATCCTGGTGTGGGAGCAGTCGCTGGCCGACCGGCTGCACAGCGTGCCGCTGGTCTACGATGCCAACGGCCGCAACGGCGCCTTCGTTGCCCGCATCGACGGGCAATCGATCCTTTACACCACGCTCTGGCTCTTCGGCACCACCTTCGCGGCCGTCGCCCTCGCCTTTGGCGTGCTGGTCGTGTGGATCGTGCGTAAAGGCGCCCGGGAGACACAGGACCAACGCACCTGACCCGGCAAGGCGCGACGCCAGACTTTCACCACCGGCTGCTAGAATACGAAGCATGCGTCGCACAGGGCTGGTGTTCGCCGTTGCGCTGGCGATCGCGTCGGGCGGCCTGCGGGCGGCGCCCCCGACCCCGGTCGTCGTCGAGCTATTCACATCCGAGGGGTGCTCGGACTGCCCGCCGGCCGATACGCTGCTGGAAAAGTTGATCGCGACGCAGCCGATCGCCGGCGCCGAGATCATCGGTCTCGGCCAGCACGTCGACTACTGGGATCGCCTCGGCTGGAAGGATCGCTTCTCGTCCGCGGCGCTGACCAACCGGCAACAGCTCTATCAGACCCGTTTCGGGATCGAGAGCATCTACACGCCGCAGATGGTCGTGGACGGCCGCGCCGAGTTCGTCGGCAGCGATGCCTCGGCGGCCCGCAAGGCGATCGAGAAGACACTCGCGGCGCCGCATGGACGCATCCACATCGACATCGTGAACGCCGGGGTTCGTGTCACGGCCTCGGATCTGCCGCCGCTCCCGCGAGGCGATCGGGCCGACATCATCGTCATGGTCACCGAGCGCGGGCTGACCACCGACGTCAAACGCGGCGAGAACCAGGGCAGGATGCTGGCGCACGCGCCGGTCGTGCGCTACCTGGCGACCATCGGCCACATCCCCGACGGCGCCAGCGGCGGAACGGCGAGCGCCGGCGATATCTCCCTCGCTCCGGACTGGCGGCGGGACCGGCTTGCGGTCGTGGCCTTCGTCCAGCAGCAGCGGGGCCGCACCATCCTCGCTTCCGCGTCGGCTCCGCTCGCGATCGCTCGCCCGTGACAGAACACCCGTACTGGTGGGACACGCTGCCTCCGGCAGCACGCCAAGACTTGGACGTCGAACCTCGGACGTCATCCCCGCTGCCGGCGCGCGCGGACGTCGTGGTCGTAGGAGGAGGCTACACCGGGCTCTCGGCGGCACGCCATCTCGCCAGAGCCGGCGCGTCGGTCGTGGTCGTGGAGCGCGAGCGGGTCGGCTGGGGGGCCAGCTCCCGAAACGGCGGCCAGGTGCTGACCGGTCTGAAGGTGGACGCAGCCGCCCTGGTCGAGCGATTCGGACAGTCGCGCGCCCGGCAGCTGTTCGAGATCGCGACCGAGTCGATGGACCGGCTCGAAACGCTGATTGCCGAGGAGGCCATTGCCTGCGACTACGAGCGTGTCGGCCACCTGTGTGCGGCCTTCAAGCCCGCGCATTTCGAGGCGTTCCGCGAAGAGCAGGCGTTGCTCGCCCGGGTGTTCGATCACCAGGTGCACCTGGTGCCGCGCGCCGATCAGCGGGCGGAGATCGGCAGCGATGCCTATTACGGCGTGCTCGTCGACGAGCGGAGCGGCGGCCTGAACCCCGCTCGGTTCGTGCGGGGACTTGCCGCCGCCGCGATCAGGCACGGCGCGGCGGTCGTTACCGGGGTCGCTGTCACCACGGTCGATCGACACCTCGACGCGTGGAGGGTGAGCACGACGGGCGGCGAGATCCAGGCGGGGGATGTGCTGATGGCGACCAACGGCTACACCGACGGCGCATCGCCCGCCCTGCAGCGCCGCTTCATCCCGATCGGCAGCTACATCATCGCGACCGAGCCGCTCGCCGAAGGCCAGGCCTCAGACCTGCTGCCGCGACGCCGAATGGCGTTCGACTCGAAACACTTTCTTTATTATTTCCGGGTGACGCCGGATCGGCGCTTGTTGTTCGGAGGACGGGCGGAGTTCGCTCGGCCTGACGCGGACACGACGCGACGCGCGGCAGCTATCCTGCACCAGGGGATGACGCGCGTGTTTCCGCAGCTTGCGGGGGCGCGCATCGACTACGCCTGGGGCGGGAACGTGGCGTTTACCCGCGATCAGATGCCGCGCGCGGGCCGGCTCGACGGGGTCTATTACGCCGGCGGCTACTGCGGCCACGGCGTCGCGATGTCGGCCTACCTCGGCGAGCGGATCGCCCGCAGGATCGCCGGCGAACCGATCGATCACCCGCTGTTCGATGATCGCTTTCCAGCGATTCCGATGTACACGGGCGATCCCTGGTTCCTGCCGATGGTCGGCGCCTACTATCATGTGAAGGATTGGCTCCAGTAGACCTCGAGTTTTCCCCCGGGCAGATGCGCGCGATGGCCGACCAGGTCGTGGGGCGGTGCATCGCCCACATCGCCTCGCTCGATCGGCAACCGGCCTGCGGCGACGTCGACGCGGCGGCGCTGTGCCGCGCGATGCGCGAAGCGGCGCCTGAACAGGGCGTCGCGCTCGAGCCGCTGCTCGACCAGCTGTTCGCCGACTGGATTCCCCGTTCCTTCACCGCGCCGGGCCCGGGCTACCTCGCCTACATCCCGGGCGGCGGCCTCTATCCCGCGGCGCTCGCCGACTTCATCGCCGATACCACCAACCGCTACACCGGCGTCTGGCAGGCGGCGCCCGCGCTGGTGCAGCTCGAGGCCAACGCGCTCGACTGGCTTCGCGACTGGATGGGGTTTCCGCCGGAATCGCGCGGCCTGTTCACCGCCGGCGGTTCGATGGCGACGTTCAACGCCATCGTGTGCGCGCGCGAGCGTCATCTCGGTGCCGAGATTCGGCGCGGCGTCCTCTACACGTCGGATCAGGCCCACCATTCGGTGCTGAAGTCGGCGAAGCTTGCCGGCGTCATGCCCGATCGCGTGCGGCCGATCGCTTCCGACGGGCGCTTCCGCATCCGCCTCGATCTCCTCGAGCAGGCGATCGCCGCCGATCGCCGCGCCGGCCTCGCCCCGTTCGCCGTCGTCTCCAGCGCCGGCACCACGAACACCGGAGCAGTCGATCCGCTCGATGCGATCGCCGATCTGTGCGCCGGCTTGGGGCTATGGCATCACATCGACGGTGCCTACGGCGCCTTCTTCTACCTGTTGGAAAACCTGCGCGGCACGCTCCGCGGCCTGCCGCGCGCCGATTCGCTGACGCTCGATCCGCACAAGGGTATGTTCCTGCCCTACGGCACCGGCGCCCTGTTGGTGCGCGATGGCGCGGCGCTGCGCGCCGCGCACCAGGCCACCGCCGATTACCTGCCGGCAATGCCCCACCCGGAGGATTTCTACGATCCCAGCCAGCACGGTCCGGAGCTGTCCCGCGGGTTTCCGGGACTCCGCGTCTGGCTCTCGGTGAAGCTGTTCGGCGTCGCCGCGTTTCGCGAGGCGATCGCCGAGAAGCGCGCGCTGGCGCTCGACGCATGCCGAAGGATTGCCGCGCTGCCGGGAATCGTGATCGACGCCGAGCCCGATCTGTCGCTGTTCGCGTTCCACCTGACGTGGCCGGGCGCCTCGCTGCCGGAGGAGGACGCCGCGACCCTCGCGCTCATGGACAGGACGACCGGGCGGGGCCGAGTCATGGTCACCGGCTGCAGCGCCCACGGACGAACCCTCGGCCGCGTGTGCGTGCTGAGCTTCCGTACCCACCAACCGCAGATCGACGCGCTCATCGAAGACATGGCGGCGGCGATTGAGGACATCAGGACCCATGGCTGATCAGTCACAGCGTGCCCACCTTCGCGCCATCGCGTTCCAGGCCATGCGGGAGCGCGGCCTCGATCCCGAGATTCCAACGGACGCGATCGCGCAGGCTGCGGCGCTCAAGGGCGCCCCGACCAGCACCGAAGAGCCGACGCGCGACCTTCGCACGCTGTTGTGGTGCTCGATCGACAACGACGACTCACGCGATCTCGATCAGTTGTCGGTCGCGGCCGAGCTGCCGGCCGGCGAGGTCAAGGTGATGGTCGCAATTGCCGACGTCGACGCCGCGGTCGGCAAAGGATCGCCGGTCGATCGGCACGCCGCCCTGAACACCACGTCGGTCTATACGCCCGGCGTGATCTTTCCGATGCTGCCCGAGCGGCTGTCGACCGATCTCACATCGCTGAACGATCACCAGGATCGCCTCGCGATCGTGATCGAGTTCGTGGTCTCGCCGGACGGGCAGGTCCAAGCGTCGGACGTCTACGGCGCGACGGTGAACAACAAAGCCAAGCTCGCCTACAACGCCGTTGGCGCCTGGCTGGCCGGCGACGGTGCGCTGCCGCCGGCCGCGGCCGCCGTGCCCGGCATGGACGAACAGCTCCGGATGCAGGATCGGACGGCGCAGGCGCTCGACGGGCTGCGGGTGGAGCACGGCGCGCTCGGCTTCGAGACCATCGAGGTCGAGAACGTGTTCGACGGCGACACCTTGCACGAGGTGCGGACGCAGAAGCCGAACCGTGCCAAGTCGTTGATCGCGAACCTGATGATCGCGGCCAACGGCGTCACCGCGCGGTTTCTGGACCGGAAAGGGCTTCCGTCGCTGCGCCGGGTGGTGAAGTCGCCCGAGCGATGGGATCGCATCCGCGTGCTGGCCGAGAGCCTTGGTGACACGCTGCCGGCCGCCGCCGACTCGATTGCGCTCGCGGCGTTTCTCGACCGCCGCAAGAAGGCGGACCCGGAAACCTTTCCGGATCTTTCGACCAGCATCATCCGCCTGCTCGGTCGCGGCGAATACATCGTCGATCGACCCGGGGCCGATCCGCCGGGGCATTTCGGCCTGGCGGTGCGCGATTACTCGCACTCGACGGCGCCGAACCGGCGCTTCCCGGATCTCGTCGGCCAGCGCCTCGTCAAGGCGGCACTGTCGGGCCATCCGGCGCCGTACAGTCTCGGCGAGCTCGACCAGGTCGCGACGCAGTGTACCAAGCAGGAGGACGCGGCGAACAAAGTCGAGCGGCAGGTGCGGAAATCGGCGGCCGCGATGGTCGTCCAGTCGCGTGTCGGCGAGACCTTCGACTCGATTGTCACCGGCGCCTCGAACAAGGGCACCTTCGTTCGCGTGATGAGCCCGCCGATTGAGGGCAAGCTGATGGGATCGCATCCCGGACTCGACGTCGGCGACCGCTTGCGCGTCCGCCTCTCCGGCGTCAACATCGATCGCGGCTTCATCGATTTCCAGCAGGCGTAGGCAATGGAGCCGCCCCCTCGGTTACGGGGGAGATCCGATCCGATGTGTTGCGAGTGCTCTGTGCAACGGCGCGCAGTCCTGTTCAGGCCTCGGTTAGGCGTTACATCCGTCCGATACTCGGATATGGTCCATGGCGGCCGGCGTTTGTACGTCCGGGTCCGCTGACAATATTGACGGTGGGATTTCAAAAGTGTCGATGAATCCGGCTTCGTTGCCGCGATTGGCAAAAACTCGGCGCCCGCTCGTCGCGTCACTGCGGCACAGCTATTGCCCCTGACGGCACAGGATCATGGGAACTCCTTACAAGATTCTGATCGTCGAGGACAATGAGGCGACGCGGATGGGCCTCCGAACCCTCCTGATAAGGGCGGGCTATGAGGTCGCGTCGGCCAGCAGCTTCGTCAAAGGCCGCCGAGCGATCGTCGAGCAGGCTCCCGACCTGTTGATTGCGGACTTGCGCCTCGGCGAATACAACGGTCTCCAGCTGGTGGCGGCCGTCCCGCTGGGAGTTCCGAGCATCGTCATCACCGGCCATCCCGATGCCGTCCTCGCCGCAGAGGCGCAGAAGCTCGGCGCCCACTACATCACCAAGCCGGTCGTGCCCGAGGCGTTGCTCAAGTTGATCGAAGAGACGCTGGTCAGCGCCGCGCAGCGCCAGTCGCGCGGCTCCACGCGGCGGTGGGATCGAAAGGCCGTCGGCGGGAAGGTGTCTGCGCGCGTCGAGAACGCCCAGGCGCGGATCGTCGACATCAGCTACGGCGGGGTCAGGTTCGAGATCGAGCGCGATCAGGCGCTGCCTTCGTCTTTCAACCTCACCGTGGCGAACCCGGCCTTGTCGGTCGATGTGAATCTCGTGTGGGAAACCCGACGCGGCGAGCGGCACTGGAGCTGCGGCGCCGCGATTTCCGGCAACGCCGAGGCGGTCCATGGCTGGGCCACGCTCGTGGACGGCTTCTCGGGCAGCGCCGAAGCCTCGTCCTGAGCGACTCGACTGAGTGGGTCAAGACTAATCCGTGTAATCCGTTCACTGCCGCTCTTGTGAGCTGGTCACGCTCGCGCGCGCCGGCGCGTCTGGCGGCGCGGCGTTGGCGTTGCCGTTGATGTAGCGCTCGAACCAGTAGACCTGCCAGTTGATGCTCTCGACCAGGTGCTTCGGTTCCCCTGTGCGCGTCAAGTTGTGGTTCTCGCGCGGGAAGAAGACGATCTCGCTCGGCACCCCGAAGTGCTGCAGCGCCCGGAACCACTGCTCACCCTGCTCGATCGGAACCCGGAAGTCGTTGTCGGAGTGCAGCACCAGCGTTGGCGTTTTCACGTTCTGCACGTACTTCAGCGGCGACGCGTTCCAGTAGAGATCGTGTTTCTCGAAAATGTCACCGGTGAAATCGTCCGCGTGCCCGTAGGCCCCGTCTCTGGTGCCATCATCGCTCACGAAGTTCGAGATGCTGCGCAGGGTCACCGCGGCCTTGAAGCGATTGGTGTGACTCACGATCCAGTTGGTCAGATAGCCGCCGTAGCTGCCGCCGGTGACGCCGAGGCGATCCTTGTCGATCCATGGATACTTCGCGAGTGCGGCGTCGACGCCGTTCATCACGTCGACGTAGTCCTTGCCGCCCCAATTCAGCTCGATGCCGCGCTCGAACTTCTCGCCATAGCCGGTCGAGCCTCGCGGGTTGGTGAAGAAGACCGCCCAGCCATGGGCGGCGTACACCTGGAACTCGTGGTACCAGTCGAAGCCGAACTGCCCGGCCGGCCCACCGTGGATCGTCAGGATCATCGGATACGTTTTCCCCGCCTGCCAGCCAATCGGCCTCATGAAGAAGCCGTCGACGTCCCAACCGTCGGCGCCTTTGAACGCGACCCGTTCGACCGGCGCCAGCTGCAGCTGCTTCCAGAGCGCGGCGTTCAGGTGCGTGAGCTGCCGTTCGCCGGCGCCGTGGATGTCGGCGACATAGAGATCGTCGAGATGCGTCGGGTCGTTGACGGCGTAGGTCAGCCGATTGGTCTGCTCGTTGATGTCGACCAGGTGAACCGTGCGATCGCCGGCGGTGACCTCCGCCGCTCTGCGGGCGGCGAGATCGACGCGAAACAGCTGGCTCGTGCCCTTGAAACCGGTCTCGAAATACAGCGCCTTGCCGCTTTCGGCCCAGCGCAACCCGCCAGGAATCAGATCGACGCCGTCGGCCGCCAGGCGCGACGCGCTCCCGCCACTGCTCGGTGCCAGCCAGATCTTGGGATGCGACTTCTCCGGGACCGAGCTCAGGAACGCGATGGTCTGGCCGTCGGGTGACCAGCGCGGCGAGGTGTCGCCGCTGGTGTGATCCGAGACTTTCGTCAGCGTGCCGCCGTTCGCGTCGATCACCCAGACATCGGTGTTGTGCCCCATGTCGAACGCCTTGCCGGTGCGATCGGAGACGAAGGCGATCTTCCGGCTGTCGGGAGACCATTGCGGATCCGAGTCGTTCCAATCGTCGCCGGACGTCAGCTGGGTGGCGCGCCCCGACGCGGCGTCGACCGTCCAGAGGTGCGTCCGCTTGTCGTCGAACCACCCGCTGTCGTTGAACTTGTAGTTGGCGTGCGCGTAGTGCCGGACGTCGCTCGGCGATTTCGCCGTGTCGCTCGGCCCGCTGCGCCCGACGACCACCAGCCTGGCGCCGTCGGGGGACCATTGAAAGCCGGAAACGCCGTTCAGCAGGTTCGTCAGCCGCCGCGGCTCGCCGCCGCCGAGCGACAGCAGCCACACCTGGGTCCGCGGCGCCTCGGTCGCGGCATCGCCTGGCATCGGCCGCGCGGACAGGAACGCGATCGCTTTGCCGTCCGGGCTCCATCTCGGCATGTTCGACGACTGCGGCGCGGTCGTCAGCGCCGCCGCCTCGCGCGAGCCGTCGGCAGGCACCGACCAGATCGCGCTGCGGCGGCGATTCTGCTTCTGATCCACGGTCGTGACCACGAACGCGATCGTCGAGCCGTCGGGAGAGAAGTGCGGATCGCTCAGCGTCTCGAAGGCGAAATAGTCCTCGGCGGTGGCCCCGCGCGTCTGGGCCGAGAGCGGGATCGCGAGCACGAACGTCAGCAACGCAGCCGGCAGCGCGACGAGCACGTCTCTTCTCATAGTCAAGCCCTTTTCCGCTTCTTGTCTTCTCCTGCGTGCGGCACCGCCGCCGGCTTCTTCTTCGCCCCGATGCTGTCCAGGCTCTTGCGCAGCGCCTCCATCAGGTTGACGACTTTCGGCGGCGCTTCTACTTCCGGCGCCACCACCTCGCGCCCCTCGATCTTGGCGTCGATGATCTCGCGCAGGCCGACCTGGTAGTCGTCGCGATACTCCTGCAGGTCGACGTCGCCGGCGAAGGTGCCCATCACCTGCTTGGCGAGCTTCACTTCTTCCGGCTTCACCGTGCCCGGCATCTCGGCGAGCTCCTCGATCGCCTCCATGCTGCGGATCTCGTTGGCGTGGCGCAGCGTGTACATCACCAGCCCCTGCTCTCGTGGCTGGACCTTCACCAGGTATTCACGCCCGTAGAGCGCGACCTTGCCGATGCCGGCCTTGCCCGCCATTCCTTCGCGGATGACGGCGAACGCCTCCCGCGCCACCGGACCGTCCGGCGCCAGGTAGTACGGCCGCTCGAGATAGATCGGGTCGATCGCGGTGTCGTCGGTGAATTTTTCGAGGTTGATGACCCGCGTCGAGTCGACGCGCACTTTCTCGATGTCCTCCTCGTCGACGATGACGTAGCGTCCCTTCTCGAACTCGAAGCCCTTGACGATGTCGGTGTTCGGCACCTCGCGCTCGCACTTGGGGCACCAGCGCTTCTGCTGGATGCGGGTCTGACATTCGCCGTGCAGCTGGTTGAAGCTCAGCGTCGCCCCGGCGTCGGTCGCCGGAAACACCTTGATCGGGATGTTGACCAGGCTGATCTTGAGATAGCCCTTCCATGTCGGTCGCGCGGCCATAGGCTCCTACTTCTTGATGAAAAATGTCTCGTCCACATTGACCTGAAACTGCCGGAACCGCCCGTATTCGGCGATGCCTTCGACGCGGGCGCCGTGCCGGTCTTGGTAATTCTCCCGCATCTCGACCGGCACTAGGAAGCCGACCAGCGGCTCCGACTGATAGCTGACATCGACGGTCGCGGTCACGTCACGGTTCTTCGCCACCAGCTCGCTCATCAGCACCCGCCCGGTGTCCGGGTCGATCCAGAAACGGCCGCTCGACGGCAGGTCCTTCATCTTGTCGGTCCTGATGAGCGTGCCTGGCTGCCTCTCCCGGAACTCGACCGTCCAGACCTCGGTTCCGGTCCGAAACGCACCCGGCACCGACGATTCCCGAGTCAGCGTCGCCGGCACGCGATCGCTCGTCCGCTTGAAGTGGAAACGCCCCTGGTTCGCGCTCTCGAGAATCTGCAGCGCGAACACCGGCGTGTTGATGTTGCGGGCGATCTCGCCGATGTTGAAGCGCGAGCTTTCCTCCAGGATCCGGCCGATCTGGGCCCGCGCCGACGACGATCCGTCGAGGAACAGGCGGGTCAGCCGATCGCGGCGATCGCGGACGGCGACGCCGTTGACCTCGAAGACGTCGCGGAACTCGGTCCACTCGCCGCCGCCGACGGGCTTCACGAGCAGCAGGTCGGAGTGCAGCTCGCTCCGCATCGGGCTCGCCAGGCGTCGCGGGCGCTGTGCGAACGCCTTCACCTCCTGCACGTAGCGCTCCTCGGCGACGACGCCGGACAGCTGGCGGTGAAAGTCGGTCACGTAGGCCGCGGCCCGGTCCAGCACCGTCGCCAGCGCCGGCTCCCGCGCCGGCAACGACCAACCCGTCAGCGCGACACCGATCGCGGCGGCCGCCAGCCTCACTTCACCTTCTCGTCGACGACGACCTGATAGCGGCGAAACCGCGCGTAGGTCGCCTTGCCGTCGATGGTCGAGCCGTCCGTGAGCGTGTACTTCTCGCGCATCTCCCGCGGCACCGAGACACCGATCGCCGGTTCCATCCCGTAGACGACATCGATTTGTGCCCGCAGCGATCGGTCCTCGACGATCAGTTCGCTGGTGAGCACCCGTCCACTTGCGATTTCGATCAGGAACCGCCCGCGCGAGGGCATCGCCCGATCGCCGGTGGTGCGAATGAGCGTGCCGCTCCGCTCTTCCTGATACTCCAGCTCGAACTGTCCGGCCGATTTGTTGCGGCCTTTGAACGAGAACCAGGCGCGGTTCTGTGGCTCGAGGACGGTCAACGCCAGCACCGGGAGGTTGACGTTGCGGTTGACGCCGCCGATGTTGTAGCGCGCGCTCGCGGCGGCGATGTCATCCACCTGCTGCTGCGTGGACGCCGAGGGCTGGAGGAACAGTTTGGCCAGCCGCTCCGCGCGATCGCGTACCGGTTGGCCGTCGACCTCGAACACGTCTCGAAACTCCATCCATCGGTCGCCTGCCGGCGCCCGAACCAGGAGCAGATCGGACCTCAGGTCCCGTCGCTGGCCCGCCGCTTCGACCGGGAAACCGCGTGCGTCAGTGCGCGCTCGGCCGCCGCGGACCTGCTGGCGATAGGTCTCTTCCGCGACCACGCCCACGAATGTGCGTTCGTAGGCGCTGACGTAGTCGCCGGCCTTGTCGAGCACGGCGTCGAGCTGATCGGAAGCCAGGGCGGCCAACGGCAGGGCAGGAGGGCAGAACGGCAGCAAGGCAGAAAGGGCCAAAGGCAGCCAGGCCGACAGCGCTTGGCGAGCCGTCCCGCCCTTCGGCTTGTCTACGCTTCTGCGGTTCATAAGCGGCCATCATTCTCCCGCGCCAGGCGTCGGTCAAGCTAGAATCCGGCGCATGGCCAAGTCACTCTCGCCCCGCCTCTGCCTCGCCGCCGCCCTCCTGTGTGCGGCAGTCGTCGGCCCGATCGTCGCCGCCGAGCCCTCGTCGACGACGATGAGAAACGCGGAGCTGAGGCTGCTGAAGAGCCTCAATCCCGAGCAGCTGCAGCAGGCGAGGTTTTCGTTCGATGCCGACGAGCGCCTGCACTGGCACTTCATCCCGACCGAAACCTTTCCCCGCCAGGGACTGCTGCTTCGCGACATGACCACGGCGCAGCGTCAGCTCGCACACGATTTGATGAAGGCCGGCCTCAGCCAGCGCGGCTATTTGACCGCCTCGTCGATCATGGATCTCGAGACGGTGCTGAAAGGGATCGAGGCCGCCCAGCGCGCGGCCGGACCGCAGCCGCCGCGCGGGACGCCGCTCGAGCGCGATCCCGAAAAGTACTTCTTTTCGTTCTTTGGCGCCCCGTCCGATAAGGACGCGTGGGGATGGCGCGTCGAAGGGCATCATGTCTCGCTGCACTTCACCGTCGTCAACGGCAGGCTGGTCGCCTCGTCGCCGTCGTTCTTCGGCAGCAATCCGGCGGAGGTGCGCGAAGGCCCGAAGAAGGGTCTGCGGATCCTCGGCGCCGAGGAGGATGCGGCACGGGCGCTGCTGCAGTCGCTCGACCGAGCGCAGCGCGCCAGGGCGATCATCGACGCCACCGCTCCCGGCGACATGGTGACCATGGCGAACGTGAACATCAACCCGCTGTCGCCGTCAGGGCTCGAGGCGGCGGCCATGAACACGACCCAGCGCGATCTGTTGATGAAACTGCTGGACGTCTATGCCGGCCAGATGGCGGCCGACCTCGCCGAGGATCGCCTGGCGCGCGTGCGCAAGGCCGGCGTCGAGAAGATCGGGTTTGCGTGGGCCGGCGAGACCGAGCGCGGCAAGAAGCACTACTACCGCATCCAGGGACCAACCTTCCTGGTCGAGTACGACAACACCCAGAACGACGGCAACCACATTCACTCGGTGTGGCGCGATTTCAACGGCGACTTCGGGCGGGATTTGCTGCGCGAGCATCTTCGCTCGGTCGCGCACTGATCAAGGTTTTTCAAGAGTTGCGACCTTTGCTGGCTCTTCTTCGCGTCAAATCTCCCCAACGATCGTGTCGGCGACGTCCCTGGTCGTCGACGCGCCGCCCAGGTCGGGCGTCCTGACCGTGCCGGTGGCGACGACGCGCTCGATCGCGCCGAGAATCTTGTCGTGGACATCGCGATGCCCGAGGTGGTCGGCCATGAGCGCCGCGGCCCAGATCGCACCGATCGGGTTGGCCACGCCCTTGCCGGCGATGTCCGGCGCCGAGCCGTGAATCGGCTCGAACATCGACGGGTGGGTCCGCGCCGGGTTGATGTTCGCGCCGGGCGCGATGCCGAGACTGCCCGAGATCGCCGAGCCGATGTCGGTGAGGATGTCGCCGAACAGGTTCGACGTCACCATCACGTCGAGCGTCTGTGGATGCGTGATCATCCGCGCCGCGAGCGCGTCGACGTGGAACTTCCGGTATTCGACCTCCGGGTAGTCGCCGCTGACGAGGTCGGCGACCTCGTCCCATAGCACCATCGAGTGGGTGAGCGCGTTCGACTTGGTCGCGCTGGCGAGCATGTGCCGCGGTCGCTTCGACGCGATTTCGAACCCGTAGCGGAGAATGCGTTCGATCCCGTGCCGCGTGAAGACGCCGACCTGCTGCGCCACTTCGTGCGCTGTGCCGCGATGAATGCGGCCGCCGACGCCGGAGTACTCGCCTTCCGAGTTCTCGCGCACGCAGATCATGTCGATGTCCGCGGCGCCGCGATGCGCCAGCGGCGAGCTCAGCCCCGCCAGCAGCCGCATCGGCCGCAGGTTCACAAACTGATCGAACTTCTGGCGGATGCCGAGAATCAGGCCCGCCGACGCGGCATCGGATACGCCCGGCGCGCCGAGCGCGCCCATGTAGAGCGCGTCGAAGGTCGCCATCCGCTCGTAGCCGTCCTCGTCCATCATCCGGCCGTGCCTCAGGTAATACTCGCAGCTCCAGGGCAAATCGGTGAACGACACCGACACCCCGCTCCCGCGCGTCGCTTTTTCGATCGCCGCGATCCCGGCCGGGATCACTTCCTTGCCGATGCCGTCACCGGCGATGACCCCGACCCGAAACGAAGACATGAAACGCTCCTCTGAAAAGTGCGGACGGCCCGCCAGGGCCCGTCACGCAGCATACAGCGTCTCCGCGCTCTCAGTGCTCTCTGCGGTTCCTTCGTGAGCGTGCCTTCACATCCCCGGCGGCGTGAAGCGGCCGTCGGCGGCGAGCCAGCCGCCGTCGGCGTAGATGATGGTGCCGGTCACGTAGCTGGCGGCATCCGACAACAGGAACAGCGTCGGCCCCACCATCTCGCTCGGTTGGGCCCAGCGCTGCAGCGGGTTCTTTCTGGCGTAGGCGTCGTACCATTCCGGGTTGCTCTTGATCGGCGCCGTCAGCGGTGTTTCCACTACCCCGGGGCCGACCGCATTGACGCGCACGCCGAGTGTCCCCCATTCCGTCGCCGCGGTCCTGGCCAGCTGCAGGATCCCGGCCTTGGTCATCGAGTAGACCGACTGTCCCGGCTCGGTCACCATCGATCGGATCGAGGAGTAGAGCACGATGCTGCCTCGCCGCCGGGTCGTCATGATACGGCCGGCGGCCTGCAGCACGTTGAAGTTACCGCGCAGGTTGATCCGCACCACGCGGTCGAATTCGTCGCCGCTGTAGGCAAGGATCGGCTTCCGTACGTTGATCGACGGCGTGCAGACCAGGCCGTCGAGCCCGTGCGACGCCGCCAGACGGTCGAGGCAGGCGCGCGTGGCGTCGCCGTCGGCGATGTCCATCGCGGTCGCGCCCGCCTTGCCTCCCCGCGCCTCGATTCGCGCCGCCGTCGCCCCCGCGCCTGCGTCGTTGATGTCGAGACAGGCGACGTAGGCCGCACCTTGATCCGCGGCGCCGATCGCAATCGCTTCGCCGATGCCGCTGCCGGCGCCGACGACCGCGACAATCTTTCCTTCAAGCGAGAACAAGTCGTGTGCCACTGACCAGCCCTCCATCCACGACCACGAAGAAACCGCGGAGACCGCCGCGTTCTTTGCGGTTTCTTCCGATCGTGTGCCGCCTACATCGTACGGGTTACCGCGCCGCGTCGGGAGGCGAGCACGACGAAGAAGGCAATTGACGCGGCGGTGATACCGGCGAGCGCCGGCGTCAGCCCGGCAACCCCCCTGCCGGCGGTCGTCAACTGCATCGCCACCATCGCGGTCACGCCGCAGACGATTGCGGCCATCGCTTCGGCGGTGCGCGCCCGAGGCACGTAGAGGCCCGCGATCATCGGGACGAACAGGCTCGCGGTGAGCAGGCTGTAGAAGATTGTCAGCAACAGGACGATGCTGGCGGAGGTGATCGCGAGCGCCACCGCCATCAACGCGCTGGCCAGCGTCGCCCAACGGGCGACCTGCAGCACACTCGCGTCGCTCGCCTCCGGCGAGATGAACCGCTTGTAGAGATCCCGCGACAACGACGTCGTCAACATCAGGAGGATGGCGTCCGCGGCGCTGATCTCCGCCGAGAACACCGCCGCCAGGCCGACCGCGCCCACCATCGGCGGCAGCGCCTTCATCAGCACCATCGGCAGCGCCTGCTGGCTGTCCGCCAGCGGCGCGAACATGCCGCGGCAGGCGATGCCGAGCAGCACCGGGACGCCTGCATAAAGAACCAGGCCGAGCGCATTCAAGCCGACGCCGAGACGCACCGCGCGATCGTCGCGCGCGCCGAGTACTTTCTGAAGCAGGCCGGGCGAGACCACGAAGGCGGGCGCGAACGCGAACAAGTAGCCGAACGCCACATCCGCCCGCCAGAACGTCCAGTACGCCGGATCGTCGGTGCGCACCTGGGCGACCGCGCTCCAGCCGCCGGCGGCGTTGACGACCAGCGGCACCGCCACGGCGAAGCCGCCGAGCTTGACCGCCAGCTGCACGACGTTCACCCGCGCCGATGTCAGGAGCCCGCCCGCCATGAAGTAAACCGTGATCACCAGGCCGCCGACGGCGCATCCGATCAACGTCGGTACGCCGGCGACGACGTTCAGGATCCAGCCGAGGCCGATCAACTGCGACGCCAGGATGAAGATCGACCCGATCCACAACAGCAGCGACATGATGCCCCGCACCGCCGCGCTGTAGCGGAACTCGAGGTAGTCGCCGACGCTGCGCAGGTCCTGGCTGGCGGCGACGCGCCGCAGCGCCGGACCGACCCAGAACGCCAGCACCGCCGATCCGATCGCGGCCGATCCCACCCACCACCAGGTCGCGACCCCCTGGAGATAGCCCTGCGCGGTCGCACTCACCGTCGATCCGGCGCCGATGTTCGCCGCCAGCATCGTGGAGAAGATGAGGCCGGGACCGAGCTGACGCCCGGCGACCAGGAAGTCCGAGCTGCTGCGTACGCGCCGCCCGATCCACAAACCGAGCGCCATCAGGCCCGCGGAGTACGCGGACAGCACCGCGAGGTGCAGGTTCACTTCTTCAGATCCCGCACCGCCGGGATGTTGGGCAGACCGGTCGCCTGCGTCACCGCCTGCACCAGCGCTTTCGCCATCGCGTCGGCAGCGAGCGCGCCGACCAGCGATACGTCCGCCTGTCCGTCCCATCGGCCGGTCGCCAGCGAGAACACGGTGTCGCCGTCGCCCATCGTGTGCGACGGGAAAATCGCGCGGGCGTAGCCATCGTCGGCCATCAAGGCCATGCGGCTGACTTCGGCTTTCGTCAGCTTGGCATTGGTTGCCACCAGGCCGATCGTCGTGTTCTCGACCGCGCGCGGCGCGGTGCCGCCCCGCGGCATCAACGCGCCGCTCCGCAGCAGCGCCCGTGCGTCCGCGAAGGTGCCGTCCGGCTTGCGAGCGCCGGCGATCACCTTTCCGGTGTCGGGATCGAGGATGTCGCCGGCCGCGTTGACCGCGACGATCGCCGCCACCACCAGGCCGTTCGGCATGCGCAGCGCGGCGCTGCCGAGGCCGCCCTTCATCGACGTCCCGGGCCCGCCCATCTTGCCGACGGTCGCACCGGCGCCGGCGCCGATCGTGCCCATCGACACCGGCGCCGTGGTCGCCGATTCGACCGCCCTGTAGCCGCAATCAGGGCCGGGATGTTCGTGGGCGTTGTTGCCGATCGGGAGATCGAACAGGATCGCCGCCGGCACGATCGGCACTCTGGCGACCCGCACGTCCCAGCCGATGTGGTGCTCCTCCAGCCACTTCGACGTTCCGGTAGCCGCGTCGAGGCCGAACGCGCTGCCGCCCGAGAGGACGATCGCGTTGACCTTGTCGACCAGGTTGAGCGGGTTGAGCAGATCCGTTTCGCGGGTGCCCGGCGCGCCGCCCCGCTGCGACACGCCGCCGGGGACGCCCTCGCCGTCCACCAGAATCACGGTGCAGCCGGTGGTGCCGCCCGGGAGCGTGACGCTGCCGACCTTGAGCCCGTCGATGGCGGTCAGCGTCGTGTTCGCGAGGCGTGCGTCTTGCGCCGAGCCGGTCACGGCCGTCGACACGATCGCAGCGCACGCCACGGACAGCGCAAGGCGTTTCATCGGCCTACGATACCGCATCACTGCCGGTCGCGGACCGCTGGAGGGTTCGGCAGATCGCGGACCGCCGGGAAATTCGGCAACCCGGTTGCTTCCCTCGCCGCGCGGATGACGGCCGTCGCCATCACGTCGGCGGCCAGCGATCCGAGCGTGATCATGTCCGCTTCGCCGCTCCTGGTGCCGGTCGCGATCGCGAACACGGTGTCGCCGTCGACGACGGTGTGAATCGGAAAGATCGCGCGCGCGTATCCATCGTCGGCCATCTGCGCCAGGTACGAGGCCTGCGCCTTGGTCAGCCTGGCGTTGGTGGCGACGATGCCGATCGTCGAGTTGTCGCCGGACCGCCCGCGGGGCGCGCCGCTGCGCACGATGCGGCGCGCGTCGGCGAATCCCCGGCCACTGGCGTTGCGTGCGCCGGCCACAATCCTGCCGTCGGCGGGATCGATCACGTCGCCCAGGGGGTTGGCGACCACCAACGCCGCGACGATCAGGCCGTTCTGCATTTCGAGCGCCGCGCTGCCGACGCCGCCCTTCATCGCCCGTTCCATGCCGGCCATCTTGCCGAGGGTCGCGCCGGCGCCCGCGCCGACGCTGCCCTCGGTCACCGGCGCCGAGGTCGCTGCCTGGGCGGCGCGGTAGCCGCAATCGGCGGTGGGGCGGATCCGCGCGTCGCCGACGCCGAGGTCGAAGATGGATGCGCCCGGCACGATCGGGATGTGCCGGTTACCGTAGACGATGCCGACGTTCTTTTCCTCGAGATACCGCAGGACGCCGTCGCCGCTGGAAAGGCCGAACGCGCTGCCGCCGGAGAGGGACACCCCGAAGATCTGCTCCACCATCTTGGCCGGGTTGAGCAGGTCGGTGTCGCGTGTGGCGGGCGCCGCGCCGCGTACGTCGACGCCCGCGGTCGCACCCGACTCGATCAACACGACCGTGCAGCCGGTCGGCCGTTCGGCGAGCGTGTAGTGGCCGACTTTGATCCCGGGGACCGCGGTCAGCGTCTTGTTCGCGAGTTGTGGGGCCCCGACACGCTGTCCGCGCTCCGGCGTGCCTCGTCGTAGCTCGCCGTGATTGTTCGCGAGCGGAGGCGGGCCGACCGTCCGCGCGACCAAGACCGCCGTTCCGGCCCACATCCACGCCTTCATGATTGCGATATTGTAGACCCCGATCATCCATGCGCTCCACCGAGCGAATCCTGGCCGAGGTCGATCGCGCGGCCGAAGAGATCGTGCAGTTCACCGCCGATCTGGTGCGGATTCCCACCGTCAACCCGCCGGGCGACGATTACGAGGCGTGCGCGCACTTTATCGGCGACTTCCTCAAACGGCGCGGGTTCGAGATCGAATACATCGCCGCCGGGGGACGCCCCGAGCATACTCCGCGCTATCCGCGCCTCAACGTCATCGGCTCGCGGCGGGGCGGCGCCGGCCCGGTCGTCCACCTCAACGGCCACATCGACGTCGTCCCGGCCGGCGACGGCTGGACCGTCGATCCGTTCGGCGGGCTGGTGCGCGCCGGCAAGATCTACGGCCGCGGCGTCTGCGATATGAAGGCCGGCATCGCCGCCGCGGTTTTCGCCGCTGAATCGATCGCGCGAGCCGGCGTCGCGCTGCCGGGCACGATCGAGATCAGCGGCACCGTCGACGAAGAGAGCGGCGGTTTTGCCGGCGTCGCGTATCTCGCCGAACGCGGGCGAATCGCGAAGGGACGGACCGATTACGTGATCATTCCCGAGCCGCTCAACGTCGATCGGATCTGCGTCGGTCATCGCGGCGTCTACTGGTTCGAGGTGACCGCGCGCGGACGGATCGGCCATGGCAGCATGCCGTTTCTCGGCCTCAGCGCAATCGACGGGATGGGGCGTCTCCTTCAGTCCGTCCGGGAGGAGCTGATGCCGGCGCTGGCATCGCGCCGCACCGGCGTGCCGGTGGTGCCGCCGGGTGCACGGCACGCGACGATCAACGTCAACGGCATCGACGGCGGCCAGCCGGTCAACGGAATCCAGACGCCGTGCGTCGCCGATCTGTGCCGCGCGGTGTTCGATCGGCGGTTTCTCATCGAGGAGGGCTTCGACGCGGCGAAGCGCGAAATTGCCGAGCTGGTGACGCGCGTTGCCGCTGCGGCCCACGGGGTGCGTTTCGACCTGCGCGATCTCATGGTCGTCCACCCGACACGGACGCCGGGCGACTCGCCCGTGATCGGCGCCCTCGAGCACTCGATCCAGACCGTTCTGGGCCGCCGCGCCGAGCTCGTCGCGAGTCCTGGCACCTACGACCACAAGCACGTCGCGCGGATCGCCGGCATTCCACATTGCGTGGCCTACGGTCCCGGCGAGCTCGAGCTCGCGCATCAGCCAGACGAGTCCTGTCGCATCGACGACATCGTCAACGCCACCAAGGTGCTCGCGCTGGCGACGCTCGACCTGATGGGCGCAGGGGGATAGACTGAAAAAGATGACGATGAAGGCACGGTTGACGGCGGCCCCCTGTCTCTGGATCGGACTCGCTCTGTTGCTGTCGGCCTGTTCGTCAGAGCCGAAATCGGCAGCGCCCGCGCAGCTGGCGCCCTCCGGTTCGGTGCACACGCCGATCGGAGAGCTGCCGGCGATCGATCTCAACGCGCTGCTGGCGCACACCAGGAAACTGTCCTCCGACGAGTTCGAAGGGCGCGCACCCGGCACCAGGGGCGAAGACCTGGCGGTCAACTACCTGGCGGATCAGTTCAAGGCCGTCGGGCTGAAGCCGGGCAACACCGACGGCAGCTATTTCCAGCCGGTGCCTCTGGTTGGCATCACGCCGACGCCGGCTCCGCTGGTGTTCCGCAAGGGCGGTCAGTAGCAAACGCTGAAGTGGAAAGACGACGTGGTCGCGTGGACGAAGCACGTCGCAGACTCGGCTTCGATCCAGGACTCCGAGCTCGTCTTCGTCGGCTACGGCGTCGTCGCGCCCGAGTTCGACTGGGACGATTACAAGGGAGTCGACGTCAGGGGCAAGACCATCGTGATGCTGGTGAACGATCCGCCGGTGCCGGATCCGGCGAACCCGGCGGAGCTCGATCCCAAGACCTTCGGCGGCAAAGCGATGACCTACTATGGCCGCTGGACCTACAAATACGAAATCGGCGCCCAGAAAGGCGCCGCCGGCGTGTTGATCGTGCATGAGACCGGGCCGGCCGGCTACGGCTTCAACGTCGTGCAGGGGAAGACCGGCGAGCAGTTCGATCTGGTCACGCCCGACAAGAACATGGGGCGTGCGGCGGTGGAAGGCTGGATCACGCTCGACGCTGCGAAAGCGCTGATGACGTCGGCCGGCCAGGATTTCGAGGCGCTGAAGAAAAAGGCGGCGACGCGCGATTTCAAGCCGGTGCCGCTCGGCATCACTGCGTCGATGACGATCGCCAACAAGCTGCGGACGATCAATTCGCGCAACGTGCTGGCCAGGCTCGAGGGGTCGGATCCGAAGCTGAAGGACGAGCTCGTCGTCTACACCGCCCACTGGGATCACTTCGGCAAGACCGCCGACGGCATCTTCCACGGCGCTGAGGACGATGCGCTGGGGTGCGCGGCGCTGATCGAGATCGGGCGCGCCTTCAAGAAGCTGCCGGCGCCGCCGCGGCGCTCGATTCTGTTCCTGGCCGTGACCGCCGAGGAGCAGGGGCTGCTTGGGTCGCAGTTCTACTCGGTTTCGCCCATCTATCCGTTGGCGAAGACCGTCGCCGATATCAACATGGACAGCTGGAACACGCACGGCCGCACCAGGGACGTGACGCTGACCGGCTACGGCGCTTCCGAGCTGGACGACTACGCTCGCGACGCGGCGGCGGAGCAGGGCCGGATCGTGCACGGCGATGCGGAGCCGGAGAAGGGGTTCTATTACCGCTCGGACCACTTCAACTTTGCGAAGCAGGGCGTCCCCGCCCTCGACATCGGCGCCGGCGTCGACTACCTCGGCAAGCCGAAGGCGTTCGGTGAGCGGATGCGGAAGGAGTGGACCGAGAAGCGGTACCACACGCCGCTCGACGTCGTGCTGCCCGACTGGGATCTCAACGGCACGCGTGAGGATCTGCGGGTGCTGTTCGCCGTCGGCCAGCGCGTCGCGATGGCGGACAAGATCCCCGACTGGAAGCCGGGGAACGAGTTCAAGGCGAAGCGCGATGCGATGCTCAAGAAGAAGTAGGGCTGCGGCCTGAGAGTTGAGAGTTGAGAGTTTATGGCGACTGAGACGGTGACCAGGATGACCGGCGACGAGATGATCGCGCTCTCGAAGAGACACACGCTCTTCGAGTGGTCGGCGCAGTCGAAGGTCGATCCGATTCCGGTCACGCGGGCGAAGGGCATCTACTTCTGGACGCCCGAGGGCAAGCGCTTCATCGACTTCAACAGCCAGCTGATGTGCGTCAACATCGGCCACGGCGACGACCGCGTCATCGAGGCGATCCACGCTCAGGCGTCGGTGCTCGCCTACGCCAACCCCTTCATGGCGACCGAGGTGCGGGCGCGGCTGGGCGCCAAGCTCGCCCAGATCACGCCGGGCGACATCGATGTCTTTTTCTTCACCAACGGCGGCGCCGAGGCCAACGAAAACGCGATCAAGCTGGCGCGGATGGCGACCGGACGGCACAAGATCCTCGCGCGCTATCGCTCCTATCACGGCGCCACCGCCGGCAGCATCACCTTGACCGGTGACCCCCGACGCTGGGCTGCCGAGCCCGGCATCCCCGGCGTCGTCCACGTCCTCGACCCCTACCACGGCATCGCGCGCGGCTGGGACACCGCCGAGGAGTCGCTGGCGATGCTGGAGGAAGTAATCCAGCTCGAGGGAGCGCAGACGATCGCCGCCTTCATTCTCGAGACCGTAACCGGCACCAACGGCGTTCTCGTGCCGCCTGACGGCTACATGCAGGGCGTGCGTGAGCTCTGCACCAGGCACGGCATCCTCATGATCTGCGACGAGGTCATGGCCGGATTCGGCCGCACCGGCGAATGGTTCGCCGTCGATCACTGGAAAGTCGTCCCCGACATGATCACGATGGCGAAGGGGCTGACCGCCGCCTACGTCCAGCTTGGCGCCGTCGGCATGCGGCGAGGGCTTGCCGACGTGTTCAAGGACAAGGTGTTCTACGGCGGGCTGACCTATAACAGCCACCCGCTCGCCTGCGCCGCGGCACTCGCGACCATCAAGGTCTACGAGGACGACAAGCTGCTGGAGAACGCGAAGAAGATGGGCGCGGTGATGACACGGTTGATGGCGGATCTCGCCAGCAAGCACCCGTCGGTTGGTGCCGCGCGGTCGATCGGCCTGTTCGGCCTGGTCGAGCTGGTGCGCGACACGGCGAAAAAGGTGCCGATGGCGCCGTTCAACGGCACCTCGGACGAAATGGCCGCGCTCGGGAAGTTCTTCCGCCAGGAAGGGCTCTACACGTTCGTGCGCTGGAACACGTTCTTCACGAACCCACCCCTGTGCATCACCGACGCCGAGCTGCACGAGGCGTTCGCGATCATCGACCGTGGGCTCGAGATCACCGACAGGGCAGTGTCTTAGATTTCACCTCGGAAATCTGCAATCTCATTTTCCCTGGTAACCGAGCACGGCCTTGGTCTCGAGGAACTCCTCGAAGCCGTTGACGCCCCACTCGCGGCCGTTGCCCGACTGCTTGTAGCCGCCGAACGGGGCGTCGAAGGCGCCCGGGGCGCCGTTCAAGTGCACGTTGCCGGTGCGGAGGCGCGAGGCGACGCGACGCGCGTGCTCGAGATCGCCGGATGAGACGTAGCCGGAGAGGCCGTAGGGAGTGTCGTTCGCGATCGCGATCGCATCTTCCTCACTCTCGTACGGCAGGATCGCGAGCACCGGTCCGAAGATTTCCTCCCGCGCGATCGTCATGCTGTTGTTGACGCCCGCGAACACCGTCGGCTTCACGTAGAAACCGGTCGCGAGGCCGTCGGGCCGGCCGACGCCGCCGGTGACCAGCTGCGCTCCCTCGTCGATCCCCTGCTGAATCAGGCCCTGAATCTTGTTGAACTGCACCTCGCTCACCACCGGGCCGAGCTTGACCCCTTCCTGGAAAGGATCGCCCACCACCATGCGCTCCGCGGCGGCCTTGGCGATCGCGATCGCTTCGGCCTGCCGGCTTGCCGGCACCAGCATCCGCGTCGGCGCGTTGCACGACTGGCCGCTGTTCGTGAAGCAGCTGGTGACGCCGCCCGCCACCGCGGTCTGGAAATCGGCGTCGTCCAGGATGATGTTCGCCGATTTACCGCCGAGCTCCTGGGTGACGCGCTTGACCGTTGGCGCGGCGTTGATCGCGACCTGTACGCCCGCGCGCGTCGAGCCGGTGAACGAAACCATGTCGATGCCGGGGTGCGCGGCGATCGCGGCGCCGACTGTCGGGCCGTCACCGTTCACGAGGTTGAACACGCCCGGCGGCACGCCGGCCTGGTGCAGGATCTCGGTGAAGAGGATCGCGTTCATCGGCGCGACCTCGGTCGGTTTCAGCACGATCGTGCAGCCGGCGGCCAGTGCCGGCGCCACCTTGCACGCGATCTGGTTGATCGGCCAGTTCCACGGTGTAATCAAGCCGCAGACGCCGACCGGCTCATGCACGATCATCGTCCTGCCGCGCGCCTCCTCGAAGGCGTAGGTTTTCAGAACCTCGATGGCCTGCGCGAAGTGACCGAGGCCGGCAGCGGCTTGCGCCGCTTTCGACAGCCCGAACGGGGCGCCCATCTCGGTCGAGATTGTCTTCGCTAACTCCTGGTGCCTGGTCTTGTAGACGCGAACGACGTTCTCGAGCAGCGCGATGCGCTCGGCAGGCGTGGTGCGCGAGAAGCTGTCGAACGCCTTGCGCGCCGCCTTGACCGCGCGGTCGACGTCCTCGGCGCTGCCCATCGAGATCTTCCCGATCGACTGCTCGGTCGCCGGGTTGATCACGTCGCGCGTGGCGGGCTTCGCGGGCGGAACCCACGCGCCGTCGATGTAGAAATTCAGATGATCCATAACAGACGGATCGTAGCACGCAGCGCCCGGGACGGCTGGTGAGCCGGTTTGTCGATGCTTTGCGCACTAATCCATGCTGCGCCGCGGCTGGTCGCGGCCGCGGCGCGCGGACTCGAGTGAGCCATCCGCCGGAGCGAGGCAAGGTATCATCCTCCCGGCCTTGACCGTTCTGGTTTCGCTCCTGGCTCTGGGATTCCTGATGCTGGTCGCGTATCGCGGCTACAGCGTCATTCTCTTCGCGCCGGTCGCCGCGCTCGGCGCGGTGCTGTTGACGATGCCGGGCGCGGTGTTGCCCGCCTACAGCGCCCTGTTCATGGAGAACATGGCGACGTTCGTCCGCAACTATTTTCCCGTCTTCATGCTCGGCGCGTTGTTCGGCAAGATGATCGAGATCTCGGGCTTCGCCAAGGCGCTCGCCGCGGGCATCACCCGCGTCGCCGGCCCTCAACGTGCGATGCTCGGGATCGTGATCATCTGCGCGCTGATGGTCTACGGCGGCGTCTCGGTGTTCGTGGTCGGCTTCGCCGTCTATCCGTTTGCGGCCGAACTGTTCCGCGAAGCGGGGATTCCCAAGCGCTTGATCCCGGCGACGATGTCGCTGGGGAGCTTTACCTTCGCCATGGATGCGCTGCCCGGCAGCCCGCAGATCCAGAACATCATTCCGACGACCTTCTTCGGCACCACCACCATGGCGGCGCCGATCCTCGGGCCGATCGGCGGGGTCTTCATCTTTGGCGTCGGCATCGCCTACCTCGAGTGGCGGCGGCGAACGGCGTCGCTCGCGGGAGAAACCTACGGCACCGGCCATCTCAACGAGCCGGATCACGTCGACCCCCATGCGCTGGCGTCGCCGGTCCTGGCGTTCACGCCCCTGGCGGTCGTCGCCGCGGCAAACATCGCGTTCACGGAGATGATCCCGAGATGGTACGGCGGGACCACAACGCTGGCGCTGACGCGGGCGGCCAAGCCGATCGCGATCGAGGTGTCGAGGCAAGTGGGCGTGTGGGCGGTCGAGGTGGCACTGGTGCTCGGCATCATGACGGTCGCGGCCTTCGCCTGGCGCCGGATGATTCCGACCTTCGTCAAGAGCAGCCACGCTGCGCTCGCCGGCTGTCTGCTCGCCTCGATGAACACAGCGTCCGAGTTCGGTTTCGGCGCCGTGATGGCGGCCTTGCCTGGTTTCGCGGCGATCCAGGCTGCGCTCTCGGCGATCCCGAACCCGTTGGTCAACGAGGCAATCACGGTGACGACGCTCGCCGGCGTCACCGGATCGGCGTCGGGTGGGCTGAGCCTGGCGTTGGCGGCGATGGCCGAGCAGTTCAAGACCGCGGCGCTGGCCGCGCACATTCCGTTCGAGGTGCTGCACCGGGTGTCGGCGATGGCGGCCGGCGGGATGGACACCCTGCCGCACAATGGCGCGATCATCACGCTGCTGGCGATCACCGGGCTGACCCACCGCCAGTCGTACGCCGACATTTTCGTGATTACCTGCATCAAAACGACTGCGGTTTTCGTGGTGATCGCGGTGTATTACCTCACGGGGATCGTTTAAAGTTCTAAGTTCTAAGTTTCCAAGGCTCTCTCTGGAGGCCGTATGAATCGAAGGCAGGTGCTCATCGTCGTCGCGGTCGTTCTGGCATCGCTCGCCCGGCCCCAGGCGCAGGACAATCCTCAGGCGACGAGCGGCAGCTGGCGCCCGACGATCGTCGCCCAGCACGGGATGGTCGCGGCGGGCCATCCGCTCGCCGCCGAAGCCGGCATGCGGATCCTGAAGGCCGGCGGCAACGCGATCGACGCGGCGATCGCGACCTGGGCGGTGCAGGGCGAAGTCGAACCCGGCATGACCGGGCTCGGCGCCGACATGTTCGTCCTCTACTACAACGCGAAAACGCGCGAGGTGAAATTCATCAACGGCACCGGCTTTGCCGCGCAGGCCGCGACCATCGACTTCTACAAGTCCAAGGGCGGTATTCCCGACGAGGGCCCGTTGTCGATCGCCGTGCCTGGCGCCGTAGGCGGCGCCGCCTATGCGGTCAAGACCTACGGCACCAAGGCGCTCGCCGACGTCCTTGCGCCGGCGATTGAAATCGCCGACGGCGGCTTCCCGGTTTCTGAAGCGCTGGCCGACGGCATCAAGAGCGCCAGCGCCAAAATCGGGAAATTCCCTTCGACCACGAAGATCTATTTCAAGGACGGGAAGCCGCTCGTCATCGGCGACATCGTCCGCAATCCTGACCTCGGGCGGACGCTGCGCGCGATTGCAGCGCAGGGACCGGACGCCTTCTATCGCGGCGAGGTGGCGAAAAACACCGCCGCCTTCCTGAAGGCGAACGGCGGGATTATCAGCGAGGCGGACCTGGCGAGCTACCAGCCGTTCGAGGATGCGCCGCTGCACATCAATTACCGCGGCACCGAGGTCTACGAGTGCCCGCCGAACTCGCAAGGATTCGTGATGCTCGAGGCGCTCAACATCCTCGAGGGCTTCGAGCTGAAGAAGATGGGGCGCAACAGCGCGCCGTATCTGCATGCGATCACCGAATCGCTGAAGCTCTCCTTCGCCGATCGCAACGCCTACGTCGGCGATCCGAAGTTCGTGCCGAACATCCCGATGCAGGCGCTGCTCTCGAAGGAGTACGCGGCGATCAGGCGTTCGCAGATCGATCCGAGCCGGGCGATCGCCGGCGAGCCGGCGCCAGGCGACCCGCGCCGCATGAAGGCCACCACCGCCGGCCAGGCGCAGGCCTACGCGGCGCCGCAGCCGCTGCCGGCCGAGGTGAAGCCGTTCGATCCCAACGAGATCCTCAATCTCACGACTTATCTCGCCGTCGTCGACCGGGACCACAACATGGTCTCGATCACGTCGAGCTTGCTGAGCGGCTTCGGTAGCGGCATGGTCGTTGACAAAGGCGGGTTCGTGATGAACGACCGCATGCGCTATTTCTATCTCGACCCCAAGGACGTCAACGCGCTGCAGCCGGGCAAGCGCACCCGCCAGACGATCAATCCGGCGATGGCGCTCAAGGACGGGAAACCGTGGGTCACCTTCGGCACTCCCGGATCCGACACCCAGCCGCAGACCCAGCTGCAGTTCTTTCTCAACGTCGCCGAGTTCGGGATGAACGTGCAGGAGGCGCTCGAGCAGCCGACCGTCATCAGCAACAGCTTCCGTGACTCATATCAGCCGCACGAGGTGAAAGGAAAGCTGCTGACGCCGGCGCTGCTGCCCAGGAGCGTGCAGGAGGCGCTCGCGGCCAAAGGACATCAGCTCGACATCCGCAACGTCAAGGGCGTCGGATCGGTGAAGGCGATCCTGATCGATCCACGGACCGGAGTGTTGATGGGGGGCGTCAGCCCCACGGGTGACAGCTACGTCATGGCGTGGTGAATCGCGGCGGTCGTGGGTCGTTGGGTCGTTGGTCGTCAGTTCCTCAACGTTCCAGAGGGTTGATATGCGCAAGCTGCTGACGCTTTGTGGTCTGGTTGCCGCTGCGATCGCCATGCCGAAGGCCGCTGACAGTCCCGCGTGGTTCGGCACACCTGGGCCGGCGCCGCTCAGCGATCCACGCCAGCCGGTGATGAAGTACGACGATGTGTTCGCGCCGCTGCCGGCGCGTCTCGCGCACCGGCCGGGTAAGGCCGATGAGCTGCTCGACGCAGCAGCGCTGAAGGCGATTCAGAAGAAGATCGTGGGCTTCTCGCTCGAGAGCCTCGGCGCCGGCGACAGGGTGTGGGGACGCCGGGCCGCGACGCCGGCCTACATGCACACGATCGAGTGGGCGGTCGGCGAGCTCAAGGCGGCCGGCCTGAGCGACGCCAGAGTCGAGACCTACGCCGTTCCCGGCTCGATGTGGGTCCCGCAGACCTGGCAGCTGCAGGTGATCGGCGATCCCGCATTCGGCGCCGGCACCGAGACGGTCACGCTGCGGTCGGCGTTTCCGCAGCCGGGTGGCGCGTCGATCCCCGGCGGCACACTGACGGCGCCGGTGATCTACGTCGGCCACGGTACCGACGCGGACCTGGCCGGGCGCGCCGTCGCCGGCAAGATCGCCGTGGTCCGCGTGCGCCCGGAGCCGTCGCTATTCGGCGCCGGCGAGCAGGGCGTCGCGCTGAAGCTCGCGAAGCTCGGCGCCGCCGGCGTGATCAACGCCATCGAGGGCCCGGGCAACGCCCAGTACATCGACCCGCGGTTCGCGTGCGGCGCCGCGCCGTGCTTCATGATCGGCGGACAGGACGCGTGGTTCCTGCAGGAAGTGATCGGCAAGGCGGCGAAAGCGAACCTGCTCGATCGGCTGAAGATCGGCATGTCGCTGACCTCGCGCGAACAGGACGGCCTGACCTCCGGCAACGGCGTCGCTACCCTCCCGGGTCAGTCGGACAAGCGGATTATCATCAACGCCCACGCCGACGGCTACTTTCAGGGCGGCGACGACAACGCCAGCGGCCTAGCGGTGCTGCTGGGTCTCGCGAGGTATTTCGCGAAGCAGCCAAAGCCGAAGCACACGCTGATGTTCGTCGCCAGCGGCGGACACCACGGCCCCGGCAACGGCCCGGCCTCGCTCGTCCTGGCGCATCCCGAGCTCAAGGGAGGCACGCTGATGATCCTCAACCTCGAGCACGTGGCCTACGCCGACGTCGTCCGCGGCAAAGTGCGCGCGACCGACAACATCGGCATGAGCTGGGAGACCAGCGTGAGCGAGAGCGCCAAGGCGGTCGGCGTCACGAACGAGTCGCCGTTCCTGTTCGACCTTTGGAAGCAGGCGTCGCGGTGCTACGGCGTCGTCACCTACCAGTCGGCAGGAACGACGGTGTCGGGCGACCTCGGCGGCTACCGGCCGCTGAACGTGCCGATGACACAGATGATCCAGTCCGGCACCTTCTATCACTCGTCGGGTGACGTGTATGAAGAGGTGCCGGCCGAGGGCCTCGAGCGCGCGGCGCGCTTCCACGCCTTCTTCATCGAACAGGCCGATCAGGCGCCCGAGCACCTGATTACGTCAGGCAGGGGCACGCCGTATCAAGCGATGGCGCATCCATGCCAATGAGCTCGTACTTCAAACTTCGTAGTTCCTGCTTCGAACGTCGGACCTCGCACGTTCTGCTCCCGCTGTTGTGGCTTCTTCTCGCGCTGTTGGTCGCTCACAGCTCAGCGCAGAGCCCCGCGTTCAAGTATCAGAAGGTCATGATCCCGGTTCGCGACGGCGTCAAGCTCGAGACGGTGATCATGACGCCGGCCAACGCCACCGGGCCGCTGCCGATCCTGTTCCGGCGGACGCCCTACGGCGTGCCGGCGAATGCGAACGGCATCGCCGACGGTTCGCTGAAGGCGCTGGCGCGCGACGGCTACATCTTCGTGGTCCAGAACCTGCGCGGCCGATTTGGATCCGAGGGCACCTTCGAGCTGTCGTCGAAGGCGGAGCTCGAGAATCCGAAGGCGACCAGCGAGACCACCGATGCCTACGATTCGATTGACTGGCTGGTGAAGCACGTCGCCAACAACAATGGCAAGGTCGGCATGTTCGGCGTCTCCTACGACGGCTTGACGTCGGCGATGACGCTGCTGCGCCCGCACCCGGCGCTGAAGGCGATCTCGGAGCAGGCCTCGCCCGCGGACCAGTGGATGAACGACGACGACCACCGCTACGGCGCCCTGCGCGAGAGCTACGCCTTCGAATACGCCGTCTACGAGCAGGCGGACAAGAACGCCAACACCCATTTCAATTTCGAAACCTACGACACTTATTCCTGGTATCTCGCGCTGGGACCGCTCTCGAACATCAACGCCAGATACCTGCACGGCACGATTCCCTACTGGAATTCGATCGTCGAGCATCCGGACTACGACGCGTTTTGGAAGGGCGAAGCGTGGGTCACGCAGGTGAAGGGCGCCTTCGTGCCGAACCTCAACGTTGCCGGTTTCTGGGATCAGGAGGATCCGTGGGGCCCGTGGGAGATTTTCCGCCGCTCGGAGCTCAGCGATCCCAACCGCTACAACTTTATCGTCGCCGGTCCCTGGTTCCACGGACAGTGGCACAATGCCAGCGCCGAGTCGATTGGCCAGGTGTCGTTCGGCGGCCACGATACCGCGGTGGAGTTCCGCGAGCGGATCGAGGCGCCGTGGTTCCGCTACTGGCTGCACGACACGGGCGACAAGTTTCCGTGGAAGGCATCAACGTTCCAGACCGGCTCGAACAGCTGGCAGACCTACGCCACATGGCCGCCGAAGGCGACGGCGACCAACCTGTACCTGCGCGGCAACGGCACGCTGTCGTTCGAGGCCCCGCCGCTCGCCGACAGCTACGTGCAGTACATCTCGGATCCCGCCAACCCGGTGCCGTACCGCGCCCGTCCGATCTCGCCGACTTATCCGGCCGGTGACTGGCGCCGGTGGGAAGTCGCGGACCAGCGCTTCGTCGAGAATCGTCCCGACGTCGCGACCTGGGTCAGCGCGCCGCTCGATCGCGATCTGGTCGTGACCGGCGAGCTCTCGGCCGACCTTTTTGCCTCCACCACAGGCACCGACAGCGATTTCGTCGTCAAGCTGATCGACGTCTATCCGGAGAACGCACAGCCCAACGCCTGGAACGCGGAGGCTGGACCGCAGCCGGGGCAGTTTGCGCAGTCGCTGAACGGCTACCAGCTGCCGATTGCGATGGAAGTGCGCCGCGGTCGCTACAACACGAGCCTCGAGCACCCGCAGCCGCTGGCGGCCAATCAGCCGGCGAAGTTCGTGATTCCGCTGCGCAGCCACGACCACGTGTTCCTGAAGGGACACCGCTTGATGGTGCAGGTGCAGTCGACCTGGTTTCCGCTCATCGATCGCAACCCGCAGACCTTTGTCCCCAGCATCTACGCCGCCAAGGCTGAGGATTTCGTCGCCGCGACCCAGCGGATTTACACCTCGCGCGAGAGACCCTCGCACGTGGTGCTCCCTGTCGTGCGGAACTGAGAATGTGGAAGTAGGAATTTGGAATCGTGCTCGAATTCTGAATTCCAGATTCTTACTTCTTAATTCCAACTGCCCACTCGTAGTGCTCGGCGGCGTGCTGCAGCAGGTCGGCGACGTCCTCTGAGAGCAGATAACCACGTTCGACGAGATCGAGCGCGGCGGCGGCGGCCTTGCCGACGTACTCGTCGCGATTGTGGTATCGCTCTTCAATCGAGAGCCGGGGGTCGCCGGTGCGATCGCGATCAGCCTTGGTGCGCGCGAACGGAATGTAGGATCCGATCTCGCCCGCGAGCTGATCCGGCGCGCCGATCGAGGCGTCGCGGTAGTTCCAACCGGCGTGGGTCGCGAGCGGCACGGCGATGTCAGGCAGGCGGATGCCGGCGCGCACGTTGCCGTCGGCGTCGACCGCGGGCACGCGCACCACGAATGGTCTGCCGACTTCTGGCGGCTCGACGCTGACGATCCCCCTCGCCCAGTCGGCGCCGAAGTTCAGGTGGAACGCGCGCAGCGGCTGCGGCGGCAGCTGGTAGCCGGGCACGGCCGGCCAACCGGCCTTCGCCGGCGAGGTCAGCGAACCGTCCGCGATCCTCGGGATGGCGCTCGGCGGCGGCGCCACATCATCAACGATCCAGCGGTCGAGCGCGCGGAACAACGCCCGCACCGCCGGCGAGTAATTCAGCGGGTTGAGGAGCGCGCGGCCGGTCATGCCGCCGCCGACGTTGGACATCGGCGGGAACGGTCCTGGTCCGTGCGGCGCCGAGGCGATCATGTAGATGCGGGTGGTCGCCGGCAGGTCGGCGTCCCTGCTGCCGGTCGGATCGGTGTGGACGAGCGAACCGGCGCGGTTGAAGTACTCGGAGTTGGTCAGCAGGTGGAAAACCTTCGGTGCGGTGCCCGTTCGCTCGGCACGCGCGAGCAGGCTGTCGATCGCGCCGCCTTCCGGGTCGGTCGAAGGTCCGTCCGTGAACGGGAAGAGATCCACCGGAAACAGGATGTTGAAATACTGCAGCGCGTCGCGCGACGCCTGGCCGAAGCGGTGGTTGAACGAGCCCCGGCCAGCGCCGCCGACCTGGTCGAACACGCCGTCGAAGACTTTCCGTCCCTGTTCGTCCTCGTTGAACCCCTGATACAGGAAGTGCCGCAGGTAGCGCCCGCTCTGCGACACCCCCCAGCCGATCGCGTAGTGAAGACCGGGCACCGGGTTGTCGGACGAGGTGTCGTATTTCAGGAAGCTGATCAGATCGCGCGCCCCTGAGAGGCCGAAGCCGAGGACGCGTGGATTGGAGGTGCGGTAGACGACGTCGTAGATGCGCCCGACTGCGAAGCCGCCGTCGAGCGCGACGGTACCGCCGTCGACGAAGTGCCAGCGCGATCGCGGGATCACCTGTCCTTTCCCGGTCGGGTCGTCGCGCACCGTCATGACGTCGTCGGCGCCGTTGAGGTCGAGTGGTTGATACGCCTTGTGGCCGCGGTCGGCGACCGGCGCGGTGTTGGCTCGCTCGTTGAGGATGAAGTTGCCGCGCACGATGCCGATGATCGGCTTGCCGTTCTCGGTGGCGATCGGCATCTCCATGCGCATCGTGCCCGGCCGTTCCGGCACGTCCCACTGCCATCCCATCCAGAGCAGGGCGAAACCCTGGCGCATCAGCGCGCCGTCGCCGAACTCGCTGTCCTTGGTGGGATCAAGTGAGCCCGTGGCCTTCTGGAACGTTTGCAACAGCGACTTTCCGCCGCGGTTGCCCACTTCGTAGAACAGCCGGCCGTTGCCGCGCCTGGGGTCGATCGGCTTCAGCAGGTAGAAGTCGGCGCTCGCTTCGACCTCGCCGTGCGCGTTGCGTGGCGCCAGCTTCAGGTCGACGATGTCGAGGTTGCGCGGCAGGGACGGGTCGAAGCCGAAGTCGACCTTGCCGACGAGCTTTTCGTATGGTCCGGCGGCCCCGAACGCTCGCCCGTCCAGGATGACTTCCCGCCGCTCGATGCGTAGTCGCACCACCCGCGCGTCGGCCGCAGACGAGGCGAGCCCGAGCATCATCGTCGCGAGAAGGACAGTGCGCATTCAACACCTCATGCGGTCACGAACTCACGAAACTCACGAACTCCACGTGCTCAGCGGCCTCCGCGGCCAAACCTCGTCGCCGTCGTGGGTAGCCGAATTGTTCTGCCCGTCCTGCCCGTCCCGCCCTCGTCCCTTCGTGATCTACTGCGTGATCGATCGGCTCGCGGGCGCCTTCGGGCGCCCGTCCGCGTTGGCGATGTCCCAACTCACTTGATCGATCAGCCGTGTGATCTTTTCCATCTTCGCGTAGTTGATCTTCTCCGGCCGGTCGTACTGGGTGTGGTAATCGGGGTGCAGGCCGGTGATGAAGCCCATCGCCGGGACGCCGCGCTGCAGAAACGGCCATTGATCGCTGCGCCGCAGCAGGTTCGAGCTGTTGTTGTCGTAGCGTTTCTTGAGCTCGAGCCCGATCGCGCCGTTTGCCTTTTCCACCACCGCGGTGATGTCCGGCACCTTCGAGAACGCCATCAGGTTCAGCGCGTTGCTGTTCGACTCGGCGGTCTGCGGCTCGAGACCGGCGAACCGCGCACCGCCGCCGATCGGGATCTCCTCGTTACGGCCGATCATATCCATGTTCAGGACGGCCGCGATCGTGTTCAGCGGCGCCAGCGGCTGCTCGGTGTACGCCCAGGCGCCGAGCAGGCCGCGCTCCTCGGAGTTCCACGACGCGAACAGGATGCTGCGCTTCGGCCGGTGCCCTTCCTTCGCCGCGAGCGCGTAGGCCTCGGCGATTTCGATCAGCGCCACCACGCCCGAGCCGTTGTCGTCGGCGCCGTTGAAGATCTGCGTCGCGTCGGCGCCGTTGTGGTCGTAGTGCGCGGAGACGATGACCCATTCGTCCTTCAGACGCGGATCGCTGCCCTCGAGCAGCGCGACCACGTTGCGATCGGGGACGATGTGCCGGTCGACCGCGGTCGTGACCGTGACCCGGGTTCCCGGCAGCGGCAGTGGCGTCGATCCGTGCACGGTCTCTGACGCCCGCCCCAGCTCCTCGAGCGTTCTGCCGCTCCCGGCGATCAGCGATTCGGCGACCGCCGGAGAGATCTGCGCCACCGGGATGCGGATGCGGTCCGCCCAGGTAGCGAGGGTGTAGCTCAGAAGATGTGGCGGCTTTTCCGGCCAGTAGTTGCGCGCCTGCGCCTCGAAGTTGGCCGATTCCTGGTGATTGTGCACGTCGCTGACCAATAGCATCGCGACCGCGCCCTTCTCCTGCGCCGCGAGCGCCTTGCGCCAGACGGTCGAAGGCTCCGAGGTGACAACGCCGTCGAACGGGCTGTTCGGATCCCGTTCGCCCGGTTCGTGATCGAGGGCCAGCACCACCTTGCCCTTCACGTCGCTTCTGTAGTCGTCGTAGCCGAGATGCGGCGCGCTGATGCCGAAGCCGGCGAACACCGCCTCGCCGCCGGCCGTACCCGTCGCACTGAATCGGTGCGGGTAGAATCCCTGTCCGACGGTCAGCACCTGCGATGCCCCGTCCCCCTTCGACAGCTGCATCGTGTTCGACGTTGGTGAGTGCGTCGCCAGCGTCGCCGTCATCAGGTTGAACGCCTGGAAGAAGGAACCGCCTGGCCCGGCGCCCTTCAATCCCATACGCTCGAATCGCGATCGGATGAAATCGGCGGCGGCGCGGTTCTCGACCGTGTCCGTCAGCCGTCCGCGTAACGAGTCTCCCGCGAGGAAGAACAGATCGGCGCGCAGGTCCTCCTGGCGGATTGACTCGATCTGCGGCGCACGCTGCTGCGCCGATACCTGGACTGCGGCGGCAAGGCAGACCGCGGCGAGGAGATGTCTCTTCATGCGGCTGATTATGCCTCCACCGTGCCGAGTCAGTTTCGTCAGTTTCGTGGTCATGCTTCCGCGTACGTCGCTCGAACCTTTTTCGAGCGCGCCAGGTAGAGCAGCCACGCGCCGTGATAGGCGAGCGTCGCGGCGACGTAGAGCGGGGTGTCGCCCGGCGGGCGGTTGTTCGGAAAATACGGCGTCGTGTAGACGAACAGGTCAGTCGCCGCCGACGCCAGGAGCGCCGCTTTGGCCAGCGTCACCGCTCCAGGCTGCACCTGTTGCAGCGCCCGCCCGGCCGCCATGCCGAAGCCGACCACGATCAGGCGAAGGGCCAGAATCAGCGCCACCGCGCTGCCGCGAGCCGACAGCGCGCTGAGCGCGCCGGAGGCCGTCACAGCCAGCGCCAGGGGGTGGAACACAACCAGCAGCCGGCACAACAGCAGCAGCCACCCGCCGACGCCCTCAGTCATGGGTAATACTAGCGACAGGCCACTGGGCCTGCCCGATGCGTTTGTACTTAGTACATCACGGTGTCGCCGTCGGGCCGGAAGAAGATCCGCGCCGCCCGCTCTCAGCGGTGGGCCTCGCCGGCGCGGCACGCGTCGCCGCGAAGGCCGCGGCTCGCGGCGCCAAGCCCGACGTCGTCTGGCACAGCGGCAAGCTGCGCGCGAAGCAGACGGGTCAGGAGTTCTGGCGCGCCTGCAACGCGCTCGCGGAGTTCTCGGTGAGCCGCGATCTTCAGCCCGACGATCCGCCGCAGTGGATCCGCGATCGCCTGCGAGCGGAAACGCGCGACATCGCTATCGCCGGCCACTTTCCGTTTCTGCCGCGACTCTTGGCGCTGCTGACCACCGGTGGCGAGGCGGGCGTCGACTTTCCCATCAACGGCGTCGTCGCCCTCGTCAGCAATGACGAGGGCGAGACATTTCGCGAGCTCTGGCGAATCGAGAATTAACGGAAGACGACGCCAACCGTGGCGCGCCAGAAGTGCAGCTGGTTGCCGCTCAGGTCGAGGCTGCTGACGCCAGACTTGAGGTCGCTTGTCGCGCGGAGGTAGCGCACGTCCCCTCGAAGGCCAACGTGTTCGTTGAAGTAGCCCATCACGCCGCCGCCCGCGTCCCAGCCGAACATGTTGTTGGAGGATGAGACCGTCGCCACCGTCCCGCCGTCAATCTGCGAACGGATGAGACCGACACCGCCGACGACGTAAGGTCGCACGCCGGCGCCATGCGTGCCGCCGACCGGGACTCCGACGATCAGGTTGCCCATCAGGTTCATCACCGTGTTGTTGCCGAAGTCACTCTTGGTGCCGAAAAAGCTCGGGCTCCAGCCGAAGTCCGCTTCGCCGCCGATGATGCCCGCGCCAATCCCACCGGCGCTGACGCCGATCGTCGCCTGTCCGTTCTGGATGCTGCTGCCGAAGGCTGAACCGACCCACGGCGTGACGAACCCGTCCGCGCGCGCTGGCGTGGGCGAGAGCACGAGAGCGGCCGCTCCCGAAAGGATGAGGGTCTTGATGACGTGTTTCATGTTGTGCTTGCTCCTTGGTCGGAGCAACTGCAAGCGGCGTACCCCTACTGCTCCCGCTGAGGTAGGGCAGAAAGGTCAGCGCGACGATCCGCTCGAGCTTGCTTCAGCGCTTGTGGTTCTGCGCGTAGTCGATCGCGAACTGCTTGAGCGCGGGGCTGGTCAGCCCGAGCGCGGTCGCCTCCGTGAACGCCTTATCGGTGTCCCAGTGATCGACGACGAGCCGCTTGATCATCCACATCGCGCCGGCGCGGTTGCCGGCGGCGCAGTGAATGTAGGCGGGCTCGTTGTTCTTCGCGGTGACCGTGTCGAGGAACTGATCGGCAACTTTTGGATCCGGCGACTGGCCGCTGAACGGGATGTTGTAGAAGTTGATGCCGGCGGCTTTCGCGGCCGCCGCTTCGCCCTCGACGTTGGCCCCCGCTTCAGACGGCAGCCGCAGGTTGATGATCGAGGCGAAGCCCATCTTCTTCAACTCGGGCACGGCTTCCGGCGTCGTTGCGCCGCCGCAGGCGACCGTGGTCTCGAGCTTGGCGAAGTTCTGGACCCCGGGCACCGCCTGCTTGGTAACCTGCTGCGCGGACGCGGGACGCGAACCGAACGTGGCCGCGACGACGAGCAGGAGAGCGAATCTGATCAGCATGTGTCGTGCTCCTTCAAATGCAGGGACTCATCATAGTTCAGGCCGGTGCCGTTTTCGCCATGCGGCCAGGTAGTGGCAATGGAATGATCCAATACCCGCCATGAACCGTGGCGCCGGGCGGCAGCGGAAACTGGGCGCCCAGCGTCCAGTGGCCGCCGTTTGGCCCAATCAGCCCCACGTTGTTGGGGAAGATCGGCTTGATCGCGGCGATCGCGAGGAACGCGATCCCCCCGGCGTAGGCGGAAAAGAGACCGGTAGCGATCGCCGAGCCGACGAACGTGCGCAGCGCCAGCGTCCAGACGGCCCGCAACATCGGCACCACATGGCCGGTGGCAACCGCCTCGTCGACGGTGCGCTCAGCGGCGTAGGCCTGAGCCACGCGGAGCGGAGGCCCGAGCTCGGCCAGGATCCTTTCCAGCGCGTCGCGCTCATTCGGCGCGCCGCCGGCTGTGATCACGCGCTCGCGGACGTGCGACTCGATTTCCCGCACCGCGTCGCGGACGACGTCGGGCGGCAGAAAGCTCCGCAGCGATCGGTTGATGCTTCTTCTAGGTTCTCGGGGTCCTCAGGCTACGGAAGGTGCTCAGGGTACGGAAGAGTGCGCAAGGTTCGGAACGCGTTCCCGGGTTCGGAAGGTGCTAGGGTGTTGAGGGCGGGAGACCCCAAAACTCCGGGCACCTCGAGCACCCCGAGCACCTTGAGAACCTCGAGAACCCTACTCTCGTTCGCTCGTGACCGTGATCGGCTGGAGAATCCGCACGGTCATCGACGTCCCCGCGGCCAGAGTCGCGGCGTTGCGGTCCCCCGCGGCGACGGCGGCGCTGCCAGCTCCGGCCCCGGCGGCCGCGCCGATCGCCATACCTTTGCCGCCGCCGAGGATCGCACCGAGGATCGCGCCGCCGACGGCGGCGCCGCCGACTTTCTGCGAAGTGCTGTTGCCGGGGCCCTCACCCTCGCGATAGATGGTTTCCGTCGAGATTGGAATCCGCGTGCCGTCGGCCAGGACCAACGTGTGGAAGCGGATGCCGAGCCGTGCCTTCTCCTTGAACTTACCGCCGCGCTCGACCAGCATCACCGATCCGATTGCCCGCGCGCCCGCAGGAATCGCCACGTGGTCGCCGACCCTGACGTCGCGCGTGACGCGCGCTTCGACGCGATCTTCCACACGCGCGGTTTCACTCGACACGCGAGTTTCGGTCTGCAGACCGATCACGGAGTCGGCTGACACGACGTACTCCGCGAACGTACGGGCCGGCGGCTCGGCCGGACGAACCGGGTCTTGCGCGGTGTGCTCGTCGGGCCGTGGAGATGGCGGCGCGCTCTCGACCGCGACCGGCGCGGGAGGTGCGGGAGGCTGCGAGGCGGCGCTGCCGCCCGGAATTGCGGGCAGCTGTTCGTTGCGCGCCACGGTCGCGGTTGCCGCGCGGTTGGACGATGGGCCGTTGACGCGCGCTGGCGAAGCCGCCGGCTTCGCGGCGCTCGCCTTTGGAGCCGGTGCTGCCGGCATCGGCATCGGCGCCTCGGTGACGACGGCTTCTGTTTCCTGGACCGGTTTCGCGGCTGCGGCCCGAGCAGCCGGCGCAGCCGCGGTGGCGACCGGCGGCGCCGGCGTCGATGCGGCCATCGGAGCGGGCACGGTGTTCTGCCGCGTCGCGAGGTAGCCGCCACCGGCAGCCGCGGCGATGCAGGCGACGGCGAGCGCCATGAATGCGAGTCGATTCGAAAGCATTTCCAGAACTCCTTGGACCATAGTATCGGGAGGCAAGCGGTGTACCCAGCACCGCTGGCGGGCGCATCCCGTAAGTCCGTGGGAAAAGGAAGATTACCAGATCGGCGACCCGAGGAAGACTGTCCCTTCCGCATGAAAGGTGTCCTGGTCAGAGTCCACTGTCCTGATCGCGTAACCCTCGGATCCCTCAGGATTTCGAGCTGTACGGCCTGGCCGGTTCGTTGCAAAAAGGCGTAGCATGGGCGGCATGATCCGCAGGGGCGTAATCCTCGGCTGTATGGCCGTCCTCCTCCTGGTGCCGCGCGGCGCCTCCGCGATCACCCTTGATCAGGTGGTCGCGCTCGCGAAGTCAGGCGTGACTGACACGGTCATCCTCGCGCTCATCGACCGCGATCGGACTGTGTTTGCGATTGAGCCCGAGCAAATCGTCACGCTGCAGCGCGACGGGCTCAGCCAGACCGTGATCCTCGCGATGCTGAGGAGCGGCCGCGCCGAAGGCGATCAGGCAGCGCGCGCCGATGCCGCCTACACCTCCGCCTGGATCGCATCCGCGCTGACCACGGAACCGGTGAGCCTCATCGTCGGCCACGGTCCGGACCGGCCGAACACGCCGCATGTCGACGGTTTTTATTCCGGTCCGCCGGCGTGGTATTACGGCCCTGCGTTCCGCTACCGCACGCCGTCGTTGACAACGCGCCGATCCAGCGAGCCGCGCGCCCTCTGCTACGCGCAGATCAGCACCCGGCAGACGGCGAATCAGGCTCCGTTTGTCACGGAGTGTCCCGCGATAATGCAGCCGCGGCGAAGGTAGATTTCGGACTACGATCCGGGGATGACATCCCGCATCTCCGCGCTGACCGCGCTGATCGCGCTCGTCCTGGTTTCCGGCCTTGAAGCGCAGAAAACGGCGCCTAAAGCGTCCCAGAAGATCGACGAGGAGTACACCCGCCTCATCAAACAGAACCTGCAGGATCCGCGCATCTCGACCGAGCTCGTGGATCACCTGCCGGCGTCCGACACCGTTCCGTCGCCGCTCAAGTTCCTCGGCCGCGCCGTCGGCGCACCTGGCGAGCTCACCTACGCGAAGGACATCTACCGCTACTACGAGGCGCTCGCGAAGGCGGCGCCGACCCGCGCCAAGTACTGGAAGGTCGGCACCACCGAGGAAGGGCGCGACATCGTCCTGCTCGCGATCGGCGACGAGAACGCGATCAAGAACCTCGACAAGTACCGCGACATGCTCGGCGAGCTGACCGATCCGCGCAAGACCACCGAGGCGCGCGCGCAGCAGCTGCTCCACACCGCCAAGCCGATCTACTACGCCATTAGCGGCATGCACTCGCCGGAGACCGGCGGTCCCGAGATGCTGATCGAGCTGGCCTACCGCCTCATCGTCGAGGAGACGCCGTTCGTCCAGAACATCCGCAACAACGTCATTACCCTGATCACGCCGGTCATCGAAGTCGACGGCCGCGAGAAGCAGGTCGACACGTACTACTTCAACAAGAAGCGAGCGCAGGGCGACGCGCGGCTGCCGCTGATGTACTGGGGCAAGTACGTGCAGCACGACAACAACCGCGACGGCATGGGGCAGTTCCTCAAACTGACCCAGGCGGTGACCAGGGAGACACTCGAGTGGCACCCGACGGTGATCCACGATCTGCACGAGGCGCAGACGTATCTCTACGCCTCGACCGGCACCGGCCCGTACAACAACGATATCGATCCGATCGTCGTCTCCGAATGGTGGATGCTGGCGGAGAACGACGTGATGGAGATGACCAAGCGCGGCGTCCCCGGCGTCTGGACCTACGGGTTCTACGACGGCTGGGTGCCGAACTACATGTTCTTCATCGCGCACAGCCACAACTCGATCGGCCGTTTCTACGAGGTCCAGAGCTACGGGCCGGATCCGTACTCCGTCACGCCCGGCGCGACGACGACCAGCAAGGAGTGGTTCCGTCCCAACCCGCCGCTCCAGTCGATCAAGTGGGGCCCGCGTAACAACACCAACATCCAGGAGTCGGCGATCCTGTTCTCGCTCAGCCACGTCGCCAGGAACAAGGATCTGTATCTCGAGAATTACTGGCTCAAGAGCAAGCGCGCGGTCGACAAAGGCAAGACCGGTCCCACCTACGCCTGGGTGATTCCCGCGACCCAGCGCCGCAAGAGCGACGCCGCGCAGGCGGTGAACGAGCTCCGCCTGCAGGGGCTCGAAGTGTCGAAGGCGACCGCCGCGTTCAAGGCCGGCGCCATCGACGTCAAGGCCGGCGATTACGTCGTCCGCGGCGATCAGCCGTTCCGCACGCTCGCCGACATGTACTTCTCGATCCAGAACTACGCGCCGCAGAATCCATCGCCGTACGACGATACGGGCTGGACCTTCCAGTACATGCGCGACCTGAAGATCCTGCCGGTGACCGAGAAGGGAATTCTCGATCAGCCGATGACGATGCTGACGGCGGATGCGAAGGCGCCGGGTGGCGTTGAAGGCTCCCCGGCGGGGCTCGGGGCAGGCACCGGCGTCCTGGTCGTCGATCACACCGGCGACAACAACCTGGTCACGTTCCGGTTCAAGAACAGGGACGTCAAGATGCTTGCGGCCGAGGACGATTTCGAGCTGGGTGGGCACAAATTCCGTGCCGGCGCGATCATCGTGCCGAACGCCGACCGCGCCAAGCTCGAGCCAATGCTGAAAGACCTCGGGCTGTCCGCATGGGCGGTCGCGTCGGCGCCGAGCGTCAAGACGCACGACCTCGACATCCCGCGCATCGGCTACATCCACAGCTGGACGCGGACGCAGGATGAGGGCTGGTGGCGCGCGGCGCTCGACACCTTCGGCATCCCCTACACCTATTTCGCCGATCAGAAGCTGCGCGAGGGCAACCTGCGCGCGAAATACGACGTCCTGATCTTCCCGCACGTCGGCGGCAGCGCGGTTTCGCAGGTCAACGGCATGGCCAGGACCGGCAGCACGCCGCTGCCCTACAAGAAGACCGCGGAATTCCCGAACCTCGCGTTCGTCGACTCGAGCGACGACATCCGCGGCGGCATGGGGATCGAGGGGCTGGCCGAGCTCGCGCGCTTCGTGCAGGAAGGCGGCACGCTCATCACTGAAGGGTCGACCACCACCATCTTTCCGGAGTACGGAATCACGTCGGGCATCACCGTCGAGGAACCGCCGCAGCTGTTCGTGCGCGGCTCGATTCTACGCGCGAAGATCACCGACATGAAGAGCCCGATCGCCTATGGCTACGATAGCACCGACGTGCCGGTCTACTTCAACCAGGCGCCGGTGTTGAACGCGAACGGTGGCGGGATCGGCGGCTTCGGCGGCGGGCGCGGCGGCGCACCGGGGATCAATCCCAACGGCGGCATCGGCCAGAACGTGACGCCCAACGCGCTGCCGCTGCGGATCCAGCCGTTCGAAGCCGATCGCGAGGCGGCGCCGGCAGGGCGCGGCGAACGTCCTGTGGCCGATGACCTGGCGCAGATGCGGCAGATGGCGCAGCAGTTCGGCATCACCATCGACGATACGCGCCCGAGGGTTGTGATGCAGTTCTCCGCCAGCCCGAACGACATGCTGCTGTCGGGTACGCTGCTCAACGGCCAGTTCCTTGCCAACCGCGCGGCGGCGCTCGACGCCACGCTTGGCAAGGGGCACATCGTGATGTTCGCGATCAGGCCGTTCTGGCGCTGGCAGACGCAAGGGACCTACACGCTCGGGTTCAACGCGATCATGAACTGGAACGACCTCGACGCGGGTAAGGCAGCGCCCGCGGCGCGCGGCACGACCGCTCAGCAGCGCTGAATGAGCGATCTTTCGCAGCTGCTCGAGAACAATCGGCGATGGGCGGCCCAGATCACCGCCGCCCACCCTGATTTTTTCCGCAAGCTCTCGGCCCAGCAGGCGCCCGAGTACCTTTGGATCGGCTGCTCCGACTCGCGCGTGCCGGCGAACGAAATCGTCGGCCTGCTGCCGGGCGAGATGTTCGTCCACCGCAACGTCGCCAACGTGGTCGTGCACACCGACCTGAACTGTCTGTCGGTGCTGCAGTATGCGGTCGACGTGCTGCACGTTCGCCACGTGATCGTTTGCGGCCACTACGGCTGCGGCGGGGTGAAGTCGGCGCTCGACCAGGTCAAGCTTGGCTTGATCGACAACTGGCTGCGCCACGTCCAGGACGTCGCCAACACCCAGAGCGCCGCGCTCAACGGCCTCGAGGGCGTCGCCCGTGTCGACCGGCTGTGCGAGCTAAACGTGATCGAACAGGCGCGCCACGTCTGCGAGACGACCGTCATCCAGGACGCCTGGCAGCGCGGACAGGTCGTCCACGTGCACGCGTGGATCTACGGTCTGAAGGACGGTCGCCTTGCCGATCTCGGCTTCGACTCGTCGAACTGGCTCAAAGAGCGAATCCGATAGGGTCACCACGAAACCACGAAACACACGAAAGAGGATCGAGTCGGCACGA
>DATASG010000229.1:0-5783 GCA_036269295.1 Vicinamibacterales bacterium
CGTGGCGATCCGTGACGCCGCCCGGCGTGTCGGCAACTACCGTCTCACCGGCGCGGTGCTCTGCGTCACGATCGAGCCGTGCCTGATGTGCGTCGGGGCGATGGTCCACGCGCGGATCGCGACGCTGGTGTACGGCGCCGCGGAGCCGAGAACGGGCGCGATCGTTTCCGCCGTTCGCGCCGCGGAGCTGCCGGGGCACAACCATCGGCTGGAATCGGTCGGCGGCATCCGCGAAGACGAGTGCCGCGAGCTGATGCAGACGTTCTTCAAGCAGCGGCGCAGCCCGGTGCGAGAAACATGAGGACGGAGCACGCGCGATCGAGCGGCCCGGCTCTTGGGTTTCAGAACCTTCGAATGGTAGTATCAGGGGTTCGGAGAGGTGGCTGAGTGGTCGAAAGCGGCGGTCTCGAAAACCGTTATAGTCGTAAGGCTATCTAGGGTTCGAATCCCTACCTCTCCGCCACATTCCCGATGAACGCGACCCGGCGGTGGACGCTGGTGGCGACGATCCTGGCGTCGAGTATGACGTTCATCGACGGCACGGTCGTGAACGTCGCGCTGCCCGCGCTTCAGGCCGATCTCCACGCCACCATCACCGACGTCCAGTGGGTGATCGAGGCCTACGCGCTGTTTCTCGGCGCGCTCATCCTGGTCGGCGGATCGCTCGGCGATCAATTCGGCCGCAAGCGCGTTTTCCTCTTTGGCCTCCTCCTCTTCACCATCGCCTCCATGGCCTGCGGCATCGCCACCTCGCCGACGATGTTGATTGCCGGCCGCGCCGTGCAGGGCGTGGGTGCGGCCTTCCTCGTGCCCGGCAGCCTGGCGATCATCAGCGCCGCCTTCGACGAGGCCGAACGCGGCCGCGCGATCGGGACCTGGTCGGGGTTCAGCGCCATCACGACCGCGATCGGACCGGTCAGCGGTGGCTGGCTGATTGAGCACGTCAGCTGGCGCGCGGTGTTTTTCCTGAACCTTCCGTTCGCCGTCATCGCCCTGGCGCTGTCGCTGCGATACATGGACGAGAGCCGCGACCCGTCCCGCTCGTCCGGGGTCGACTGGGGCGGCGCCGCCCTCGCCGTCCTCGGCCTCGGCGGTATGGTCTTCGCGCTGCTCGAGTGGCCGCCGCTCGGGCCCGGCCATCCGCTCGTGCTCGGCGCAATCGCGGCCGGCGCGGCGTCGCTCGTGCTGCTCGGTGTGGTGGAGCATCGGGCCGCGAGCCCGATGCTGCCCCTGGAGCTCTTTCTGTCGCGTTCGTTCACGCTCGCCAACATCCTCACCTTGCTGTTGTATGCGGCGTTGAGCATCGCGATGTTCCTGGTGCCGATGAATCTGATCCAGGTGCAGCACTATTCAGCGACGGCGGCGGGAGCGGCGCTGCTGCCGTTTCCGTTGATCATGTTCGCCCTGTCACGGTGGTCGGGCGGCCTGGTCGCGCGCCTTGGCAGCCGGCCCCCCCTGACCGTGGGGCCGGCGATTGCCGCTCTTGGTCTCGCGCTCTACGCACGGCCAGGTATCGGCGGCAGCTACTGGTCGACGTTCTTTCCGGCGGTCGTCGTCCTGGGATTCGGGATGGCGATCACGGTGGCGCCGCTGACGACAACGGTGATGGGCGCAGCCGATCCACGGCATGCCGGCGCCGCGTCCGGCGTCAATAACGCGGTCTCGAGGGTCGCGGGACTGTTGGCCATCGCCGTGTTCGGGGTCGTCCTGTCCCGAACGTTCGATGCGCGGGTGCGGCCGCCGCTCGATCGCCTGGCGATGTCGCCGGCCGCGAAGGACGCGCTGCACGGGGAGCTGCGCAAGCTCGCGGGCGCCGACATCGCGCAGGTCACCTCGATTCCCCCGTCAGAACGTCCTGCGGTGCGAACGGTCATCGACAACGGGTTCGTCTCCGCGTTCCGTCTGGTGATCTTCAGCTCGGCGGCGATGGCGCTTGCGGCGGCCGCGGTCGGCTACGCGATCGCCGGGCGGCGCGGTCCGTGAACCAGATCGCCGTCCTTCTCAATCCTGATGCCGGCACAGCGTCGGGCCGGCCGAAGATGGCCGCCGAGCTCGCCCAGATGTTCCACGCCCTCGGACGAGAGGCGGAGATCGTCGAGCTGCCGCGGGGGGAGGATCCTCTCGAGGCCTCGCGGAGCGCGAGCACTCGGTTCACGATCGTCGTCGCGGCCGGCGGCGACGGCACCGTGTGCGGCGTCGCGGCCGGTCTGGCCGGCGCACCCGCCGCCCTCGGCATTCTGCCGCTGGGAACGCTCAATCACTTCGCCAGGGATCTGCGCATCCCGCTCGATCTGCAGAAGGCGGTGGCTGTTGTCGCGGCGGGCCACACCGCTCGAGTCGACGCCGGCCTTGTGAACGGCAGCATCTTCGTGAACAACTCCTCGATCGGGATCTACCCCAGCATCGTCGACGCCCGCGAGGCGCTGCGGAGCCACGGGCACCGGAAGTGGCCGGCGATGGCGATCGCGACAGTCCAGGTGCTGCGGCGGTATCGCGGCGTCAAGGTGACCGTGGAGATCGATGGTCGGCGGCACACCAGGCGAACGCCGTTCGTGTTCGTTGGCAACAACGAGTACACCATCGATGGCATCCGTCTCGGCACCCGGGCAAGGCTCGACGAAGGGACGCTGTTCGTCTATCTGGCGCCGCGGGTTCGCGCGCGAGACCTGCCGCTGTTGCTGGCGAAGGCGTTGGCTGGCCGCGCCAGGCAGTCAGGCGAGTTCGAGATCGTGCGCGCCGGCGAGCTGTGGATCGACAAGTCGCGGGCCGGGCGCGCGCAGCACGTGGCGCTCGACGGCGAAGTCAGGATCATGAACACGCCGCTCCACTATCAGGCGCGTCCGGGCGCGCTGCGCGTGGTGGTGCCCCGGAGCTGATCCGATGCGGACCATCGTGCATCTCTCCGACATTCATTTTGGCCGCGTCGACCCGCGGCTCGTGGCGCCGCTCGTGCGTACCGTCCACGAGATCGCTCCAGACCTCGTCGCGATCTCGGGCGACCTCACGCAGCGCGCCCGGCGCCGCCAGTTCGAGCAGGCAAGAGCCTTTCTCGATCAGCTCCCGGCCCCGCGGCTCGTCGTCCCCGGCAATCACGACGTGCCGCTTTTCAACGTCGCGGCGCGGTTTCTCAACCCCTACGCCGGCTACCGCCGCTACATCGCCGAGGATCTGGAGCCGGTATTCGAGGACGGGGAGATGATTGCGGTCGGTCTCAACAGCGCGCGATCGCTGCCGCTTCATGGCGGCGGCCGCTTGAACGAGACCCAGGTCGCCCGGGCGGCCGCGCGGCTGCGCGCGGCGCCGCCTGGGGCCATGAGAATCGTCGTCACCCATCATCCGTTCGATCTACCGGCCGGGCATCGGCTTGACGGGCTGATCGGGCGATCTGGGATGGCGATGCCGCAGCTCGCGGCCGCCGGCGCCGATCTTTTTCTCGCCGGCCATCTCCACGTGAGCCACGTCGGTCACACCGCGCAGCGGTATCACACGCCGGGACATTCGGCGCTGGTCGTGCAGGCCGGCACGTTGTCGACGCGCGGCCGCGGCGAGGTCAATGCCATCAACGTCGTCCGCCTCGCGCCGCCTCGCATCACCATCGAACGCTACAGCTGGAACGAGACGGCGCAGGCGTTTCAACCCACCTGGACCGGCGACTTTCAACGCACAGCTGACGGCTGGCGCTGACGCGGGCTCCTTTGTGCCCTTTGTAAACCTTTGTGTCCTCTGTGCAGTTTACCTGCGAAAGATGACAGAACTATGAACACATGTCGCGCGCTGGATCGATGTATAAACGTCGGCATGCGCCGATTCATCACGCTTCTGACGATCGCGATTGCGTTGTCTGTGTCCGTGGAGCTGGCACAGTCGCCCTCTGGCCCTTATCGCGTGCTGAAGATCGCGAAGGTCGGCGGCACCGGCGGGTTCGACTATGTCTACGCGGACGTCAGCGGACGCCGCTTGTACATCCCGCGCGGCGCCACTCCCGCGACGGCCACGGCGGCGGCGATCCCCGGGCGCGTGACGGTCTTCGATCTGGACACGCTCGCACCGGTCGGCGAAATCGCCAACACCAGAGGCAATGGCGCGGCGGTCGATCCCAAGTCGGGGCACGGGTTCGCCAGCAGCAAGCCGATCGCGATGTGGGACACGAAGACGCTGGCGTTGATCAAGACCATCGACGTCGCCGGCAATCCTGACGGCATCCTGTTCGACTCGTTCAACGATCGCGTCTACGTCTTCAGTCACGCGGCGCCGCACGTGACCGTCATCGACTCGAAGGACGGCGCGGTGCTTGGCACCGTCGATCTCGGCGGCGCACCCGAGCAGGCGGTGAGCGACGGCAAGGGCCGCATTTTTGTGGACGTGTCGGACAAGGCGAACGTCGCCGTCATCGACGCCAGGACGCTGGCGGTCACCGCGCACTACGATCTCGGCGGCAAAGGCGAAGGCCTGGCCGGGCTCGCGCTCGATCCGAGGAATCACGTGCTGTTCGTGGCTGCACGCCTGCCCGCGCCCGGCGTGATGGTGATGCTCAACGCGGACGATGGCAAGATTCTCACGACATTGCCGTTGGCCGGCAGCTCCGATGGCGCCGTGTTCAATCCTGCGACCGGCGAAGCCTTCAGCTCGTCGGGCCAGGGCGACGGCACGCTGACCATCGTCAAGGAGGAGAGCCCCACCAGCTTCGTGGTGGAGCAGAACCTCAAGACGCTGTCGGGCGCGAAGACGCTGACGTTCGACAGCAAGACCAATCATGTCCTGCTGATCGGCGCGGAGTACCTCGCGGCACCCGCGCCGGCGACCCCGCCGCCCGCCGGCGGGCGCGGGCCGGCGCGCACGATGGTGCCCGATTCGTTTTCGATCGTCGTGGTCGGCAAATAGGGCTCAGAAGGGGTCCTCTCACGCCGGGCATCCGGCACCGTGCTTGCTCCTCGAAATACAAGGCTGAGCGATCCCGTTCGGCCGTTTCGCAGGAGGATCACGTGATCTTTATGAAACTCGCCCCGGCCGCGCTCCTGGCCGTGGTTTGCTCGGCCCCGCCTCTACTGGCTCAGCTCCAGACGCCTGCCCCGACATCAACCTCGGCCGTCGCGCCCACAGCACCACCCACACCCACGCCAGCTCCAACGGAGGCTGCCGCGCCTGCGGCGCAGACGCCGGCGGCCGCCGCCCCGGCGCCGATGCAGCCGGACTACTCGGCCGAAATCGCGCTGCTCGATCGGATTCAGAGAGTGCTGGACAACGCAGTAGGCGAAAAAGGGGCCAAAGGCCCTTCGGTGAACATCGATCGAGGGTTGGTCGACGAGCTCAGGGCGGATGTGACCCAGGTCAAGATGGACCTGCAAGGCCAGAAGAAGTAGCCGCGCTCACATCCATCCTCCGCCCCAGTCCGTAGAAGGGGGCGGGGGTGTTTCGTGCGACGACCGTTGTTCTTTCTTTGCCTGATAGTGCTCCTGCTGGGTTATGCCATCATGCCCGGCGGGGCTTCCAGCCATCGAGAGGCCCCGCTGATCAGCAGCGATCCGCAGGCCGACAACACCGACGTTTATGCGTTCGTCAGTCCGGACGCGCCCGACACGGTCACGATAATCGACGCGACCTTCCCAGACGATCCTGAAGCGCTCGCCTGGCACGACGCGCAGCTGGGCGAAGCCGGCTGGCGTGTCGACGCGCGCGTCGCCATCGCGCAGGCGCTGCGTACCGGCACCAAAGACCAGGACATCCGCGCCCACGCCAGCGCCATCGAGGCCGCCGCGGGCCAGGCGGCCGCTCGATGAAATCCA
>DATASG010000230.1:0-5678 GCA_036269295.1 Vicinamibacterales bacterium
AGAATCAGATCGCCGCCGCGACGGCCGCGCTCGCCACCGCCTGACGCCACGGTGACGAACTCCTCGCCGTTCACCATGTACACCGCCGGCGACGAGAAGACTCCGCCACCGGTGTTGAACTTCCACAACAGCGCGCCGGTCTTGGCGTCGTAGGCGAACAGATAGCCAGCGGTGTTGCTGCCGGTGCCCACGAACACCAGCCCTCCGGCCGTGACCACCGATCCCGCCTGGCCCCAGCCGTCGAACGTCTGCTGCCACGCCAGCTCGCCGGTGCTCGGATCGAACGCGGAGAAATAGCCTCTCGCGGGACGCCGCGCGCCGAGCGGGCTGTCGACCGCGTCGACGTAGAGCAACCCGGTGCGTGGGCTGTAAGACAGCGGACCGTAGTTCGCGCCGCCTTCGCTGCCGGGCGAGTAGATCTGATTCGGCGCCGGCGGCGTGAACTGCGGTACCGGCTTGCCGAGCGCGAGACGCTCTGCCGGGACGTCGATCGGAAACACCGGCGAGACCGGTTTCATCGGCTCGCCCGCCGCGGTGTAGGGAATCGGCTGCGTCGGCCACGGCTGCTCGCCGGGCCTGGCAGTCTCGGTCGGCACCGGCGTTTCCTTGATCGGATGCACCGGCTTTCCGGTCACGCGATCGAGGATGTAGAGATAGCCGTTCTTGCTCGCCTCGGCCAGCGCCTTCACCGGCCGGCCGCGCACCTGCATGTCGAACAGAATCGGCTGATTGCCGGAGTCGTAGTCCCAGACGTCGTGGTGCACCTGCTGGTAGTGCCATTTCAGCGCGCCGGTACTGAGCGAGAGCGCCAGAATCGAATCGGTGAACAGATTGGTGCCAAGCCGCTGCGAGCTCTCGCCGAACGGGTTGCCGACCGCGACATACATCAAACCAAGCTCCGGATCGATCGACGGCGTTTCCCAGATGCCGCCGCCGTTGCGCTCGCCGCCGACCCATGTCGGGCCCGCCAACTCCCAACCTCGATCCCGTCCGTCCTGCGGAATGGTGTTGAAGTGCCAGAGGACGCGGCCGGTCCTGGCGTTGACCGCGAGCACGTGACCGCCGGGAATGTGGCTCTCGCTGCGCGAGCTGCCGATATAGATGACGCCGTTGTGGACCTGCGGCGCGGTCGTGAACCAATACCCCAGCGTAATTGCCGCCGTGACCTCGGGATGGCGCTCCTTGATCACATCCAGGATGACGCTGGCCTGGCCGTCCTTGCCGAAGGTCTTGATCGGCTTGCCGGTCCTGGCGTCGAGCGCGAACAGAAACGACCCGGCGCCGGTGTAGACAACGCCGTCGGCGTAGCAGACGCCGCGGTTGCGAAAGATGTAGCCGGCCTTGGCGCCGCCGCCGATCAGATCGGTGACGTCGAACGTCCACAGCAGATGTCCATCGGCGGCGTCGAGCGCGTAGACGCTGCCGCGCGGATCGGTCACGTACATCGAGCCGTCGACCACGATCGGCGTCGTCTGGTTGCTGACGCCGTCGATCACGCCGGTTTGAAACAGCCAGCGCGGCGCCAGCGTCACGACGTTGGCGGTGTTGATCTGATCCATCGACGAGAAGCGGCCGCCGGCCAGATCGAGATTGTGCAGCGGCCAGTTCGCGGTCCCGCCGGGCTGCGCGATCAGCGCCGCGGCGCACGCCAGAGCCGCGAACGACGAACCGAGAACGCCGAAACACGCACGACGAGCGACGAACGGTTTAGCGGCTTCCATGACCGCCGCGATTATAATCCCCGCCATGCGACTGATCTGCGCGCTCATCCCGGTCGTGGCGCTCGGCGGACAAGGGCACACCCTCCCTCCACCGTTCCCCCGGCCCAATGCCGTCAAGATGCTGGACAACGATCGCATCCAGGTGTGGAGCGTGGTATGGCCGAAGGGTCAGCCGACGCCGCTCCACCGGCACATCTACGACATCACCGGCACCTACATCGCGCCCGGCGACCGCGTGATCACAGATGTCGATGGCTCGACGCGTCCGGTCACGAACGCCGCCGGCGGCATCGTCTGGCAATTCAAGGGGCTGACGCACGTCGAGGAAGGCACGAGCGAGAATCCGCTGCGGGCGGTGATGATCGAACTCAAGGGGGACGGACCGTCAGGCAAGACCGTCAAGCCCGCCGGCGTGCCGGAGTTCTCACCCGGCGCGTCGCCGCTGCTCGACAACGAGCGGGTCGTGGTGTGGGGTGACCCCGCAACGGCGCCGCCGATCCGCCACGCGCACATCAGGGATACGGTGGTGGTCTGGACCGAGGGGCGCGAGGGCCGCGCGATCTTTCTGCCGGCCGGTACCGAGCACACGCCGGAGCCGATCAGCGCCGGCGCAAAGGCGACGATCTTCGAGATCAAATAGCTTTCGCGAACTCCGGCATCAACCGAACACCTTTGGTCTCGGGCAGCGTCCAGACCATCGCCCCGGCGAGCAGCGCGAACGGCACCGCCAGCGCGATGCCGGCGCCGAACGTGAACCGCGCCGCGATCATGCCGATGACCACGGGCGCGAGAAACTGCACGCCCCTCGCGGTGTTGTAGATGATCCCGAGCGCCGCCGCACGCACCGAGGTCGGAAACACTTCGTTGAGCAACGGCCCGATGCAACCCCAGTTTCCTTCGCCGAAGCCCACCAGCAGCATGAACCCGAACGTGGTCATCGAGTAACCACCGGCGGCAACCCAACCCAGCGTGATCATCCCCAGGCCGAGCGCCTTGATCACCGAAAAGGCGGTGAAGCTCGGGCGCCGACCGAAGCGATCGCTGGCGAAGCCAAAGGCGACGTAGCCGGCCACCGAGCCGATCTGATCCATCAGCAGCAGCCAGGCGACGTCGCCGGGCTTCAGGCCCCGCGTCTGCAGCAGATAGGTCGGCAGCCAGATGGTCTTGAACCAGTAGGCGGCCATGTTCAAGGTGGTCACCGACAGCGCCAGCGTGGTGGTCTTGCGCAGTGCGGGGCTCAGCATCTGTCCCAGCGCGGCGATGTAGCCGATCCGCCTGTTGACCCCTTCCCTCACGCTCAGCAGCCACACGTCGGATTCGGGCATCTCGCGGCGGATGAACACGACCAGCAGCGCCGGAACCGCGGAGACCATGAAGGCCAGCCGCCAACCGATCCACGGCGCGAGCAGGTTGCCCATCATCGACGCGAAGAAGCGCGCGAACGCCGATCCGCTCTGGAGGTACGAGCCGTAGCGTCCGCGCACCGAGGGCGGCACGGTTTCACCGACCAACGCGTGCGCAACCGCCCACTCGCCGCCGACCCCGATGCCGGTGACGGCGCGCGCCGCGAGCAGCGTCCAGAATCCCATCGACATTCCGGCCGACAAGGTCCCGACGCTGTAGACCAGAATCGTCGCCATCAGGAGCGGTTTGCGGCCGAAGCGATCCGCCATCGCGCCGCCGATGAAGCCGCCGACCGCCGTGAACGCGAGGGGCGTGCCGAGCAGCACCGCCACCTCGTTCGGGGTCAGCGCGAGATCCTTGACGATCGAGGTCACCGAGGGCGAGATCAGAAAGCTGAGGAGCAGCAGATCGTAGAAATCGAAGATCCAGCCGATGAACGAGAACGCCAGAATCCTGCGGTGGACCGGGAGCACCGTGGGGCTTTCGCTGAGGAGCGGCATTGGAGGCCTATGTTAAGGTAACCGCGATTCAGGATGACAGAACAACCGGGACCGGTCGCGCGTGCGGCGCTGGCACTGACCGACTGGACCGAGCGCTGGGTTCCGGACGCCTTCATCTTCGCTCTGATCGCGACCGCGCTGGTCATCGCTGCGGCGGTCGCGGTCACACCCGCCACGCTGCCGCAGACGATCGACGCGTGGGGCCGCGGCTTCTGGGATCTCATCCCTTTCACGCTGCAGATGGCGCTTGTGATCATCACCGGTCACGTGCTGGCGACGTCACCGCCGATGGGACGCCTGATCCGCGCCATCGCCTCCTGGCCGCGCACGCCGCGCGGGGCGGTGGCGCTGGTCACCTTCTTCGCGCTCGCGAGCGCCTGGCTCAACTGGGGCTTCAGCCTCGTCTTCAGCGCCGTGCTGGCGATCGAGATCGCGCGGCGCGTCGAAGGCGTCGACTATCGGGCGCTGGCGGCGGCGAGCATGCTCGGGCTCGGCAGCGTCTGGGCGCAGGGGCTGAGCGGCTCGGCGGCGCTTCAGATGGCGACGCCCGGCGCTCTGCAGCCCCAGATTCGCGACATCGTCGCGCACGGCGGCCTGGTCGCGGGAGGGCTGATTTCGTTTCGGCACACGATCTTTCTGTGGCAGAGTTTCGTCGCGATCGCGGTCGAGATCGTCGTCGTGGTGGGGGTGATGTCTCTGGCCACGCCGCCGGCCGGGCGAGGCAAGACCGCGGCCGATTTGGGGATAGACCTGCACGAATTCAGAATTCGGAATCCGGAATCCGGAATTCGGACGCCCGGTCAGCGCCTGGAACATTCGTGGCTTTTGACCGGGTTCGTGGTGGCGTTGGGAGCCGCGTATCTGTGGCGGTACTTCTCACAGTCCGCAGAACCGCTGAACGCGCTGAACCTCAACATTCTGAACCTGGCGTTCCTGCTGCTCGGGTTTCTCCTTCACGGCACGCCGGCGCGGCTGATGCGCGCGGTGCAGGACGCGACGCCGGCGGTGTGGGGCGTGATCCTGCAGTTCCCGTTCTACGCCGGGATCGCCGGCGTGATCATCGCCACGCACCTGAACGAACGGCTCGCGAACCTGTTCGTGCGGGCGTCGACACCGTCGACGTTTCCGGCCCTGGTCGCCACCTACTCGGCGGTGCTGGGCGTGTTCGTGCCGTCGGGCGGTTCCAAGTGGGTGATCGAAGCGCCGTACGTGATGGAAGCCGCGCACACCATGAAAGTGCACCTCGGCTGGGTCGTATCAGCGTACGATCTCGGCGAAGCGATCGCCAATCTGTTGCAGCCGTTCTGGATGCTGCCGATCCTGGGGCTGTTCAAACTGGGCGCGCGTGATGTGATGGGCTATACGATCGTGGTGTTCCTGGCGCTGACGCCGGTGGTGCTGATCCTGGTCACGCTGCTCGGCATGACGCTTCACTATCCGCTGTAACGCACTTTTCGCACGAGACCGCGGAACGCGCAGAAGGCGCTCTCACCCACCGAGAGAAGAGCGTTGATTCCTCCAAAGCAGGAGGAGCTCATACGGACCACTATCGCGGCGGCTGGCGTCCGGCGGCGCTGTAGGCCGCGGCGAGGTTCTTGCGCGCCGGTGCGGAGTCCGGCTGCAGGCGGACCACTTCCTCGAATTCGTGAATGGCCTCGTCGAACCGCCGCTGCGCGAGCAGGACGTTGCCGAGGTTGTTGTGGGCGTTGGCGTAGGCCGAATCGATCCGCAGCGCCTCGCGATATTCCGCCGCCGCTTCATCGAGACGCCTGGCGACGGTCAGCGCGGTGCCGAGGTTGTAGTGCGCCACCGCTGACCGCGGCTTCAGATCCCGCGAGGTCGTGAAATGCGCGATTGCGCGGTCGCCGTTGCCCAGCTCCAGATACAGCAAGGCCACATCGTCGTGCAGCGCCGCGTCGCCCGGGTGCTTCTCGATCTCGGCTTCGTACCCCTTCACATCCTCCGCCGCCACCTTCGGCCGGAAATCGCGGCTGAGCAGGTCAAGATCGCGGCCATCGCGCGGCAGCACCTGCAGCCAGAGGTCGCCCATTTC
>DATASG010000231.1:0-3602 GCA_036269295.1 Vicinamibacterales bacterium
ATTCCTAAACAGCACCGGCGATGATGGCCCTGATGCCGTCGGCGTCGAGCGACTCCACCAGCAGCAGCTCCTCGGCCATCGCGCGGACGGCGGCGCGGTGCTTGGCGATGACCTGCCGCGCCGTTTCGTAGCCGCGCATCACCAGCTCGTGCACTTCGTGATCCACTTGCTGCGCGGTGGCCTCGCTGATCCCGACACCCTTGTCCGTGTCCCACGGATTGCCCGGCGTGCGATAGGCCAGCGGGCCCAGCGCCGCCGACATCCCGAACTCGCAGACCATCCGGCGCGCGATGTCGGTGGCGCGCTCGATGTCGTTGCCGGCACCGCTGGTCATCTGCCGGAGGAACAGCTCCTCGGCGATGCGCCCGCCCATGAGAATCGCGATCTGCGCCTCGAGGAACTCGCGCGTGTACGTATGCCGATCGGCCTCGGGCAGCTGCATGGTCACGCCCAGAGCGCGGCCGCGCGGGATGATCGTCACCTTGTGCAGCGGATCGGCGCCAGGCAGCAGCGCGGCGACGACGGCGTGGCCGGACTCGTGGTAGGCGCAGGTCACGCGCTCGTGGTCGGTCATCGTCAGCGACTTGCGCTCGGCGCCCATCAGCACCTTGTCGCGGGCCTGATCGAAATCGAGATCGGTGACCGTCTGCCGGCCGCTCCGCACCGCGTAGAGCGCGGCCTCGTTCACGAGGTTGGCGAGCTCGGCGCCGGAGAACCCAGGCGTGCCGCGCGCGATCTGACGAAGGTCGACTTCGACGCCGACCGCGACCTTGCGGGCGTGAATGCGAAGAATCTGCTCCCGCCCCTTGACGTCAGGCGCGCCGACGGTCACCTGCCGATCGAAGCGGCCCGGCCGCAGCAGGGCGGGATCGAGGATGTCCGGCCGGTTGGTCGCCGCGATCACCACGATGCCCTGGTTGGGCGCGAAGCCGTCCATCTCGACGAGCAGCTGGTTCAGCGTCTGTTCGCGCTCTTCGTGGCTGAGGGAGTTGCCGCCGCGGCTGCGGCCGACCGCGTCGAGCTCGTCGATGAAGATAATGCAGGAGGGATGCCGGCGCGCATCCTTGAACATCTTGCGAATCCGAGAGGCACCGACGCCCGCGTACATCTCGACGAAGTCCGAGCCGCTCGCGAATAGAAACGGGACCTTCGCCTCGCCGGCAATCGACCGCGCCAGCAGGGTCTTGCCGGTGCCGGGGGGGCCGACCAGCAGCACGCCCTTCGGAATGCGTCCCCCGATCGCCTCGAACCGGGCCGGCTCGCGCAAGAAGTCGACGATCTCCTTGACCTCTTCCTTGGCCTCGTCTACGCCGGCGACGTCGGCGAAGGTGACGGTGGTGGTTTCGGAATCGGCCTGGCGCGTCTTGCTCTCAAGCGCCGGGATGCGGCCCGAGGTCACGCGATACATCATGAACCCGAGCGCGCCGATGAATCCGAGGCCGAGCAGGAGCGAGACGTAGCTGAACACCGACTGCTCCGGAAGCGTCCGAACGTCGATGCGCACGTGTTTCTTCGCCATGTCCGACACGAACGCCGCGTTGGCGGTGACGTAGCTGGCCGGCGAGGTGGTGCGGAATGTCTGGCCGTTCGTGAGCGTGAAGTCGAGGCTGTCGCCGTTGACGACGACGGCCGACACGGCACCGCGGTCGAGGTGTGCCAGCAACTCGGAGAACGGCACCAGACCTGGAGCGACGATGCGGTGCGCGCGCAGATAGGTGATGCCGCCCGCCACGGCCACTATCAAGAGCGTTGAGGCGATCACGATCGCCGGTCGTTGGAACCTTCGTGACAACACGTGGTACTCCGTCGTCCGGTCAGTCCGGACCCGTGGGCGATAGATTGGAAGAGGACACTCCGCGTGGGGGCGCGAAGCAGAATGCATGTTACCTGAGCGGACGGATATTGTAAACCCCACACATTCAGCGGTTTAGCCCATCAATACGGACCGCGGTAGAATCCCGGCACGCATGCCCTCAGCAGAACGAATCACGGGTTGGCTGCGGCGGGAGCTCGCGTCGAGCGGCGCGCGCGGATTCGTCGTGGGTTTGAGCGGCGGCCTCGACTCCGCGGTCGTCGCGCGCCTGGTGCAGCTGGCGGCGCCGGACCATGTCGTCGCGGCGATCCTTCCCTGCCACAGCGACCCCGAAGACGAGCGCGACGCCGCCACGATCGCGGCGCATTTTTCTCTGTCAACGGTCCGCATCGATCTGTCCGACGCCTACGATGCGGCTGTCGCCGCCATGCAGCCGGCGGTGCAGGCGCTGGCGGCACAAGCGCGCCAGGTGAAACCGGCCGATCCCGCCGGCGCCCGGCGTCCTCTCGCCAACGTCAAGCCGCGGCTGCGCATGACGACGCTGTATTTTCTCGCGAACTCGCTGGACTACCTCGTCGCCGGTAGCGGCAATCGGTCGGAGCTGGCGATCGGCTACTTCACCAAGCACGGCGACGGCGGATCGGATCTGCTGCCGATCGGCGGGCTGGTGAAGAGCGAGGTGCGCGCTCTGGCCCGCAACCTGGGCGTGCCGGCGGCGATCGTTGAGCGGACGCCGAGCGCGGGGCTGTGGCTCGGCCAGACCGACGAACAGGAGATGGGCTTCACCTATAGCGAGCTCGAGCGCTACCTGGAAGAAGGACCACAAGGCGTGTCGCCGGCGCTGGCGATGAAAATGGAGCGACTGATCCGCGCGAGCGAGCATAAACGCGCGCTGCCGCCGATCGCTGAGGCAGACTGAGGAAAGTACGAAGTACGAAGTACGAAGACTTGCTAAACGTCGGCGAATTTGTAGCCGACGCCCCAGACGGTGAGCAGAAAGCGCGGGTGCGCCGGATCGTCTTCGATCCGCCGCCGCAGCCGCTTGACGAGCGTGTCGACGCTGCGAACGGTGACGTAGGTGTCTCCGCGCCAGATGCGCGTGAGCAACGCTTCGCGGCTGAAGACGATGCCGGCGTGGGTGGCGAGCAGGTGCAGGAGACGGAACTCCTGATCGGTGAGCTCGACGTCGCGGCTGTCGATCCGGACGCGGCGCCGCGCCAGGTCGATGTCGATCCCGTGAATGCGAACGGGCGGCCCCGCCAGCTCCTCGTCATCAACGGCAGACGCGACCGCCATCGACGCCGGTTTGCGCGGACGCCTCAGCAGGGCGCGGGCGCGAGCCACCAGCTCGCGCACGCCGAACGGCTTGGTCAGGTAGTCGTCCGCCCCGCTCTCGAGCCCGATCACTTTGTCGGACTCCTGGCTTCGCGCGGTGAGCATCAGGATCGGCACGTCGCGGTTCATGTTGCCGCGCCGCACCGCGCGGCACAGCGACACGCCGTCCAGGCCCGGCAGCATCACGTCGAGCACCAGCAGATCGAATCGCTCGGTCTCGGCGCGCTTCAACGCCTCCTGGCCGTCCGCCGACCCTTCGCAGGAGTAGCCTTCGAGACCGAGGTGCAGGCACACCAGCTCGCGGATGTTCGGCTCGTCCTCGACCACCAGAGCGCGGAGGGCATCGGTCACAGTCTTTTCACCCTTTGTCCATGGCGCGTTCATCGCCGCCTTGTCCAATCTACTAGAAGGAGACGCGAACATGAACGCAACCGTCACACGCATGGCCGTCACG
>DATASG010000232.1:0-2297 GCA_036269295.1 Vicinamibacterales bacterium
GTGCGGCGCGACACCGGCGTGAGAATCAATGCGACCACGAGACACGCGATCAGCGTACCGATCTCGACGTCGGCACCGAGCAGCGAGAGCGCGACCCAGCGGAGCGCGTGCGCGAGCATGCCGACGGCGATCGGCCAGGCCAGCATGGTCAGCGGCGTCGAGTAGAATACGCTGTAGGCGAAGACCGCGACGCCGGCCGCAATGACGTCCTGCCACAACGGCACCGCACGCCCGGCCGGATCGATCGGCAGCGAAGCGCCGAGCAGCGCCAGGCCGATCAGCAACCCGATCGAGATGGCGACAATCACGAGCATCGCATAGATCAGGCGCGCGGTGCCGATATGGATGCGGCCTCTGATCAGATCCAGCGCGCCATTGAGGAAATGCGGACCCGGGACCAGCACCATGCAGGGACAGACCGCGACCAGGCGCAGCGACGAGCTCAATTGATAGCGCACCGCCAGCGCGCCGATAACGCCGGCGAGGAGCGCGGCCCCGAACGGCTGGAGAAAGACGTTCTCGCTCACGCGCGCGAGGCCGCGCCGGAGGATCGCGCCGAGGCCGGCGCTGATGAAGATCAGGATCGGCGCCGCCGCATGCGCGACGCCGAAGATCACCGAAATCGCGACCGCGCCGACGGCGGCCGCAAGCGCAAACAGCCATGTCGGCGCCGGCGGCCGCAGCGCGATGGTGTCCATCGCCTTGACGGTGGACTCGGGCGTCAGGCGTCCGCTTTCCACGTCCTCCACGGCCCGCATGGCGGTGGCGACGCGGTCCATGTCGACGCCGGACGGCTCGGTAGCCGACACGGCGACGACCCGTGCGTCCTTGTCCTCGGTCTGAAGCGTCAGCTCGCCCCAGCGCGGGATCAGGGTCACCTGCAGCCGCAGCGCGCGGCCGAGGCGTTGGGCGGTGGCCACGATCTGATCCGTGGCCTGCCCATTGGCGAAAAGGACCCGCGCGAGAGCGAGGACGAGATTGGAGCGGTCATCTGCCGTCATAGCCCTTCTCCTGGCCTCTCTCGCGCCGGGGTTACGCGCCTGGACGATCCTGGCGGTCAAGCCGCGGTGGCGCTTGCGGCCGCAGTCGCCACGTAGGGCCGCACCATCTTGGCCGGGTCGACCACGCGGTCGAACTCCGCTTCGGTGACGAAGCCGAGCTTCAACGCGGCCTCCTTGAGCGTGAGATCGTTGTCGTCCGCGTAGTGGGCGATCTTCGAGGCCTTGTCGTAGCCGATGACCGGCGACAGGGCCGTCACCAGCATCAGCGAGCGGTCGACGTACTCGTGGATCTTCTTCAGGTTGGGCTCGGTGCCCTCGATCAGGAACCTGCGGAAGTTGACGCATCCGTCCGCCATGATGGCGATCCCGTGGGTGATGTTGTAGATCATCAACGGCTTGTACACGTTCATCTCGAGGTAGCCGCCGGCGCCGCCGAATCCGACCGCGACGTCGCCCGCCATCACCTGGACGGCGATCATCGCCAGCGCCTCGCACTGGGTCGGATTGACCTTGCCGGGCATGATCGAGGAGCCGGGCTCGTTCTCGGGGATCTTCAATTCCGCGAAGCCGGCGCGGGGCCCGCACGACATCAGGCGGATGTCGTTGGCGATCTTGTAGAGCGACACCGCGAGCGTGCGCATCGTGCCCGACAGTTGCACGAGCGCGTCATGGGCGCCCTGCACGGTGAACTTGTTGGGCGCGGTCACGAACGGCAGGCGCGTCAGCTTCGCAATCTGCGCGGCCGCCGCTTCGCCGAATCCGGGGACCGAATTGATGCCGGTGCCGACCGCCGTGCCGCCGAGCGCCAGGCGGTAGACGCCCTGCAGCGACGTCTCGATCCGGTCGAGGTCGTCCGACAGCATCCCGACATAGCCGGACCATTCCTGGCCGAGCGTCAGCGGGGTCGCGTCCTGCATGTGGGTGCGTCCGATCTTGACGATGTCCTTCCACTCCTTCGACTTCTTGTCGATCGCATCGCGCAGGGCCGCGACGGCCGGGATCAGCCGCTGCTTCACGTTGACGGCGGCGGCGATGTTCATCGCGGAGGGAAACGTGTCGTTCGACGACTGCGCCATGTTGACGTGGTCGTTCGGATGCACGGGCGTCTTGCTGCCTAGCGGCGTTCCCGCCAACTGGCAGCAGCGGTTCGAGATGACCTCGTTGACGTTCATGTTGAACTGGGTACCACTGCCGGTCATCCACACGTGCAGCGGAAACATGTCGTGATGCTGCCCCTCGAGGATTTCGTCGCACGTCTGAACGATCAATTTGTAACGCTGATCGTCGAGGCGCTTG
>DATASG010000233.1:0-3090 GCA_036269295.1 Vicinamibacterales bacterium
CGATCAACTCTTACAACTACTCGACCCAGTACAACTACGCCGCCAAGCACAACCCGCAGATTTTCTTCCGCGATACGAACGGCGGCTGCCCAGCGACCCCATCGAAACTGTACCCGCCGCTGCAGCAGCTGGCGCTCGACCTGCAGAGCAACGACGTCGCCGACTACACCTGGATTACCCCGAACCAGTACAACGACCAGCACTCCAGGCTCGCCGCCGGATTCGGATCCTTGGGCTCGACGGATCAGGGTGCCATCGCGCAGGGCGACAACTTCCTGGCCCGGGTAGTGCCCTTGATCATGGCTTCGGACGCTTACGAGGACGGCGCCGTGATCGCGCTGTGGTGGGACGAAACCGAAGGCGGGGACACCGATCAGTTCAGGATTCCGTTCATCGTCATCTCCAAGCACGCGCACGAGAACGTGAACGGCTTGCCCTACTCGAACACCATCAAGTACACCCACTCGTCGTTCCTGCGCACGATGCAGAACATCTTCGATGTCGATCCTGACGACGGGTTCCCGTTCCTGGGCGATGCGGTGAATGCGACCGACCTGCGCGCGCTCTTCAAGCCGGGCACGATCAAGTAAGACGCTTTCGGAATTGGCGATGGGTCGCCCCGCCACGCTACTCGTGGCGGGCGGCCCGTAGCCTCGCGTCAAGCCATCCTTCTGGGCCTTCCAACGTGACGGTGGATCGAATACGATCCGCGTCAGGATGTCCACTTCCTCAAGGCCCGCGATAGCGATATTGGTGCTGGCGGCCGCCTTCACTGCCGGCTGCGCGAGCGCGCCGGCGTCCGGCCTGCACGCCACGCCGCCCGGCCTCGGGCGGCTTCCGTACGCCGACGCCGACGTGGATTTCATGTCGGGTATGATTCCCCATCACGCTCAGGCCGTGATCATGGCCGGCTGGGCGCCTTCGCACGGTGCCCGCAAGGACGTGGCGATTCTCTGCGAGCGCATCGTCGTCGCGCAGCGCGACGAGATCGCGATGATGCAGAGCTGGCTGCGGGATCGTGGCCAGATCGTGCCCGATGCGACGTCGACGCGCCACAAGATGAAGATGAACGGCATGGAGCACGAGATGCTGATGCCGGGGATGCTGTCGGACGAGGAAATGGCCGCTCTCGACGCCGCGCGTGGACCGGAGTTCGACCGTCTCTTCCTGACCGGGATGATCAAGCACCATCAGGGGGCGATCGACATGGTGGACGTGTTGTTCAAGGCTTACGGCGCGGCGCAGGATGAGACGGTATTCAAGTTCGCGTCTGACGTTTACGCGGATCAATCGATCGAGATCGATCGCATGCAGGAGATGCTGGGGAATCCACAACCATGAAATTCACATCATCGCGCCCGTCAGCCATGTTGCTCGGCGGCCTCTCCGGTCTTCTGCTTGCGGCGGCGGCGCTGGGCGTGCCGGCGTGCGCCAGCTCTCCGATGAAGGGCGCGTCGCCGGCAGCCGCGCCGAGTGCGCCTCCGCCTCCTCCTCCGGCAACTCCGCCAACTCCCGCAGCTCCGCCGCCCACCGCCGCGACTCCGCCGAGCGCGCCACCGGCAGCGCCGGCGCCACCTGCCGCGACACCTGCGCCCGCGCCGGCAGCGGCGATGCCCGCGAGCGGCGCCGCGGCTGGAGCCGGAGGCCGCGGCACGCCGCCGCCTCCACCTGAGCCGCCGCCGGCGGTCATGCCTCGGCCGGTGACGCCGATCGTCTCCGCGACGACACCGACTCCAGATCCGCGCGTCGGGCTCAAGGCGGGACGCTGGGACGCCGCCCAGGCGGCGTGGAACATGCGCATGCTCTCGACGACGCCGCCGACGGGGAAGGTGCTGGGTGCGACGCACTCGGATCTCGCGTTCACCGGCAACTACACCATCATGGGCAACTACAACGGCTTCGAGATCTTCGACATCTCCAATCCGTCCAAGCCGGTGCTGGCGCAGTCGTACATCTGCCCCGCGTCGCAGAACGACGTGTCGGTCTACAGGAACCTGCTGTTCATGTCCTCGGAATCGACCAACAGCCGGACCGACTGCGGCTTCGGCGGCGTGCCCGATCCGGTCAGCAAGGAGCGGGTACGGGGCATCCGCGTGTTCGACATCGCCGACATCAAGCATCCCAAGCTCGTGACCACGGTGCAGACCTGCCGCGGATCGCACACGCACACGGTCGTGACGCAGCCGGGCGACGACAACAACGTGTTCATTTACGTCTCGGGGACGGCCGGAGTCCGGTCGGCCGACGAGGTGCCGGGATGCCTGGATGGCGGGATCGACGATCCGAACAGCGCGCGCTTCCGGCTCGAGGTGATCAAGGTGCCGCTGCGCGCGCCCGTTCAGGCGGCGATCGTGAGCTCGCCGCGCGTCTTCAACGATCTTCCGGTTCCGCCTCACAGCGCCGAACGTGACGCCTCTGACGCGCGCGATCGCGAGGCGGCGGCAGCCGCGGCGGCCGCCGCCGGACGGAGCTCGGGGCGTGGCGCTGGCGCCGCTGACGCCGCCGGCGGGCGCGGGCGCGGCAACACGACCCCCACCGGTCCGAATCAGTGCCACGACATCACCGTGTATCCCGAAATCGGGCTGGCCGGCGGCGCCTGCGCCGGCCTCGGTCTTCTGCTGGACATCCGCGACCCGGCGCATCCGGTGCGCCTCGACGCGGTGGCCGACGCCAATATGTCGTTCTGGCATTCGGCGACGTTCAGCAACGATGGCAAGAAGATGCTGTTCACCGACGAGTGGGGCGGCGGCGGTCAGCCGCGCTGCCGCGCCACCGACAAGATGGAGTGGGGCGCCGACGCGCTGTTCACGATCGAGAACAACAAGCTGAAGTTTCACAGCTACTACAAGCTGCCGGCGCCACAGACCTCGCTGGAGAACTGCGTCGCGCACAACGGCTCGCTGGTTCCGATTCCCGGCCGCGAGATCATGGTGCAGTCGTGGTATCAGGGCGGGGTGTCGGTCTTCGACTGGACCGACATCGATCATCCGAAGGAGATCGCCTACTTCGACCGCGGTCCCGTGGACGGGACGCGCATGGCGATGGGCGGCTCGTGGTCGGCGTACTGGTACAACGGCGTCATCGTCAGCT
>DATASG010000234.1:0-3647 GCA_036269295.1 Vicinamibacterales bacterium
CCCGGCGCCGATCGGTCCTTCGATCGCGATGTAGCGGAACTGCAAGGCGGCCCGATGATATCATCGCGCCGTGAGGATCGAACGCTTGGAGCTGCGTCTGGTGAAGCTCCCGCTCGTCCACTTCTTCGAGACCAGCTTCGGTCGCATCGACGACAAACATTTCATCCTCGTGCGCCTCGACGGTGAGGGCGCGACCGGCTATGGCGAGTGCGTCGCGGAGCAGGATCCGTACTACAGCTCGGAGACCAACGAGACCGCGTGGCACATCATCGCCAACTTCGTGGCCCCACGCGTGCTCGGCGTCGACTTCGCGCACCCGCGCGATCTGTTCCCGGCGTTGAAGGCGATCCGCGGCCACAACATGGCGAAGGCCGCGGTCGAAATGGCGGCGTGGGACCTGTTCGCGACCGGTCGCGGCGAGCCGCTCAGCCGCGTCCTCGGCGCCAGCTCGGGGAGCTCCGCCGGGCCGGCGCGCGATCGCATCGCCTCGGGCGTCTCGATCGGCATCCAGCGATCGCTCGACGAGCTGGCGGCAAAAGTGGAGCGCGAGCTCGCGGCCGGGTATCGCCGCATCAAGATCAAGATCAAGCCGGGATGGGATCTCTCCGCCGTCGAGACGGTGCGCGCCCGTTTCGGCGCCATCCCGCTGATGGTGGACGCCAACGCCGCCTACACGCTCGCCGACGCCGATCACCTCGCCGGGCTCGATCGCTTCGACCTGATGATGATCGAGCAGCCGCTGGATTACGACGATATCGCCGACCACGCCGCGCTGCAGCGGCGGCTGAAGACGCCGATTTGCCTCGACGAGTCGATCAAGACCGTCGGCATCGCGCGCGAGGCGATCGCGGCCGGCGCCTGCCGCATCATCAACATCAAGCCGGGGCGGGTCGGTGGGTTTGGGGAATCGATCCGGCTGCACGACCTGTGCGCCTCGCAGGCGATTCCCGTGTGGCACGGCGGGATGCTCGAGTCGGGCATCGGCCGCGCAGCCAACGTGCACCTGTCGACGCTCCCGAACTTTTCGCTGCCTGGCGACATCGCCGCCAGCAAACGCTACTTCGATCCCGATTTGATTGAGCCGCCGATCGAAGTGGCCGCTGACGGCACGGTCACCGTCCCGACCGCGCCGGGGATCGGCGTCACCATCCGCCACGATCGCGTCGAGGCGGCGACGTTGCGTAAGTTAGAACTCAGAACTTAGAACCTTAGAACCTTAGAACCCTAGAACCTTAGAACCTTAGAACGCCAGAGGTTAGAAGTGAAGGCTGACGTCTGATGAAGCCATCCGCGTTGCTCCTCTTGGCTCTGGTCGCCGCCGCGTGCGCGAGCGCGCCGCCGGCGGCTCCCGCCGCGCCGGCAGGGCCGGTCTTCAACCAGAAGGCCTTCGAACAGAAGATGGCGTCGATCCTCCGGCTCGAAGATCAGCGCGTGCTGCGCGATCCGGCGCCGGTGATCGCGCCCCCGCCCCCACCCGCCGTCGGCCGGGGGCAACGGGCGCTGCCGGTCGCGTCGGTGCCGCCCCCGCCGCCCGATCTCATCCGGATGCTCTCGGATGACGAGGCGCGGATCCGCCGCCGCGCCGCGCTCGCGATTGCTCATGTCGGGCTGGCCGACGGCGTGGCGCCCCTGATCGGTCTGCTCACCGATTCCGATCCCGAAGTCCGTCAGATGGCGGCGTTCGGGCTCGGCCTGCTCGGCGACAAACGCGCCCGCGATCCGCTGACCGGCGCGCTCGCCGACCCGTCACCGCTGGTGCAGGGGAGCGCCGCCGAAGCGCTCGGCCTTATCGGCGATGCGGCTTCGGCAGACGCGCTCGGCGGCTTCGTCGCCCAGGTCGTGCAATCCGGCGCGCTGGCACAGCCTCCGGGCGACGAAGACGATGTGCGGCGTGACACGCCGACGTCGGCCTGCCGACTGGCGCTCTACGCGCTGGTCCGGCTGAAAGCCTACCCGCAGCTGGCCGCCGCGGTACTCGACACCGGCGGCCAGCCGAAGGTGCGCTGGTGGCCGGTGGCGTTCGCGTTACAGCGGCTCGAGGACAAACGCACGCTGCCGGCGCTGCTCACGCTGTCCAAGGACGCCAATCCGTATACGCGCGCCTTCGCGGTCAAAGGGCTGGCGGCGCTCAAGGATCGATCGGCGATGCCGGTCCTGCTGCCGCTGCTGTCGAGCGGCGAACGCAACGTGCTGATCGAGACGGTACGCGCCCTTGGCCGCATCGGCGATCCAGCCGCGGTCCAGCCACTCTTGCGCATCATCGGCGATGCCGCGGCTGACCCCCAGGTTCGTCTCGAGGCGGTCGGCGCGCTCGGCGGCTTTCGACAGCCGGAAATCGCCGACGCGCTGCTCGACGTTTTGGCCGACCCGAGCCCCGCCGTGCGCGCCGCGGCGCTGCGCTCGTTTGCGACCGTCGATCCCGACAACTTCATGACCGTGCTGTCCGGGCTCGATCCCGATCCGCACTGGAGCGTCCGCGCCGCGCTCGCGACCGTGCTCGGCACGCTGCCGCTCGAAAACGCCCTGCCGCGCCTCGAAGGGATGTTGAACGACGCCGATCAACGGGCGGTGCCGTTCGCGATCGCCGCGCTCGTCAGGCTGAAGGCTCCCACAGCGGCCGCGGCGCTGCTCGAGCGTCTGAAGGCCGACGATCCGATGGTGCGCGCCGCGGCGGCGGCCGGCGTCGGCGAACTCAAACCGCCCGGCGGCGCGGCCGCGCTGGCCGACGCGTACCGCTTCGGCCAGCGCGACGCGACCTACGGGGCGCGGGCAGCGGCGCTGGCCGCGATCGCCAAGTACGGCGCGGCGGCGGCCGCGCCTGTGCTGCGCAGCGCCTTCGGCGACAAGGACTGGGCCGTGCGCGTTCGCGCCGTGCAGCTGCTCAAACAGCTCGATCCCGCGGCCGGCGCCGACGCCGACGCGCAGATCCGGCCGGCGCCCACCACGGTTGCACCTGAGGTGTACGGGGCAGCCCGGCTGGTGTCGCCGGCGGTGTCGACCCAGGTGTACCTGGACACCGATCGCGGCACAATCCAGATCGAGCTCGCGGTCGTCGACGCGCCGCTGACGGTCGAGAACTTCATCGCCCTGGCGCGCAAGGGCTTTTTTAACGGGCTGAGCGTTCACCGTGTGGTGCCCGACTTCGTCGTGCAGGACGGCGATCCGCGCGGCGACGGCGAGGGCGGCCCGGGCTACTCGATCCGCGACGAGCTGAACGAGCGGCCTTACCTGCGGGGGACCGTCGGCATGGCGCTCGACCCCTGGCCCGACACGGGTGGAAGCCAGTACTTCATCACCCACTCGCCGCAGCCGCACCTCGACGGTAAGTACACCGTGTTCGGACGCGTCATCGCAGGTATGGACGTGGTCGACCAGATTCAACAGTGGGACGTCATTCGATCGGTGAGAGTCTGGGACGGCCAGACGATGACCAGCCGCTGATCCACGGATTAGACCGATTCAAACTCCGCGCAAGCCGCTTTAGAAGAGGTGGGGCAGAAAGTGAAAAGGGGGCGACGGCCGCCCCCTTTTTTTCGTACGGGTGAAGTTACCGCTTCTTGCCGGCCTTCTTCTTCCCGCCCTTGGCTTTCTTCGCCATGATTGTTATCCCCCCCTTCATGTTGGGATTACTGCGCAAGCGCTCTCGC
>DATASG010000235.1:0-9721 GCA_036269295.1 Vicinamibacterales bacterium
TCTCGAGGATCACCCCCCACTCTTCCGGGTCCTTCTCGGCGTTGAACGCCGGGACCTGGCCAGCCTTCTCGAACTCGACGCCCTTGTGGACCAGCAGCGTCGCGTCGCCGCCGTCGTCCACGATCAGCGTCGGGCCGCTGCCGTCGGGCCACTCGAGCGCCTGCTCCGTGCACCACCAGTACTCCTCGAGCGTTTCGCCTTTCCACGCGAACACCGGCGTGCCCCTGGGATGGGCGATGGTGCCGCCGTTTTCGGGACGGCCGACCGCGACTGCGGCGGCAGCGTGGTCCTGCGTCGAGAAGATGTTGCACGACACCCAGCGCACGTCGGCGCCGAGCTCGACCAGCGTCTCGATCAGGACAGCGGTCTGAATCGTCATGTGCAGGCTGCCCATGATGCGCGCGCCGGCGAGCGGTTTCTTGGCGCCGTGCTGCTTGCGCAGCGCCATCAGGCCGGGCATCTCCTGCTCGGCGAGCCGCATTTCCTTGCGGCCGAATTCGGCCTCCGCCAGGTTGCGGACCTTGAACGGTTCACGTCCCGCCGCCGTGGCGGCTTCGTACGGGTGCAGCTTCGCGGTCACAGTTGCCATTTATGTTCTCCTGCCTGTTGCGACGAATAGTCCTGGGCCCTTTGCCTTGGCATCGGGGGGTAGTGAAACGATCCGAGTGTCGTCGAACCCGGCTTCCTGAAACAGGCGACGCACGTGCTCGTCGTTGAACCCGAGCCAGACGTGGCCCATCTGCTGGCGGTAGCTGTCGCGATCGTGCGGCAGCATGTCGACGATGATCGCGCGCCCGCCGGTTTTGAGGACGCGCGCGATCTCGGCGAGCGCGCGCTGCGGCTCCGGCACGTGTTGCAGCACGAGCATCGAGGTCGCCGCGTCCAGCCGACCATCGTCGATCGGCAGCCCCTCGAGCTCGCCGCGGCGGAGCTCGACGTTGTCGAAACGGCTCAATCGCTTCTTTGCCGCCTGCAGCATGGCGGCCGAGGCGTCGACGGCAACGACGTGGGCGACGAACGGCGCCAGCGCCGCGCTCACCTGGCCGGTGCCGCAGCCGAGATCTCCTACCGTCCAGCTACTCTCTGCGAGCGCCGCCAGCGCCGCGAGGTGAAAGCGATCGCCGAACAGATCGTCGCGCAGGCGGTCCCACTGGCCGGCTGAGGAGGAGAAAAACTCCTGCGACTTGGTCCGCCGCTCGGCCAGGGTGGCCTGCAGCCGGCGCTGATCCTGCGCCGCCGCCGGCGACGACCCCACCTGCTCGCGGACGAGGAGCCAGAGACGGCGAGCCGACGGATCCAGATCGTCTCGCGTCATCGTGTAGAGGTGGCTGGTGCCTTCCGCGCGCGCGGCGACCCAGTCGCTGTCCGCCAGCGCCTTCAGATGACGGCTGACAGTGGATTGGGGAAGCTGGACGATGCCGCAGAGCTCGGACACGGTCAGCTCGTGGCGGTCGAGGAGCAGCAGGATCCGGCTGCGGGTCGTATCCGCCAGCGAGGCGAGGTGGTCGTGGATTGCCGCCGGCCGTCCATTCATCCGTATAACCGGATGAAAGGATACAACGTATGCGCGATCAGGTCAAGGCGACCCCTTTTTCATCGGCTCGAGCAAATCTGAATCGTGTTCGCGTTGGGCTGCGCGGCGCAGTAGTCGGCGATGGCGCGCCGCACTTCCTCGCGGGCGAAGCGCTCATCCCGGGCGCGCTTCGCGTTCGACGCCGCGGTGATCCCGTATTGAACCAGCGTCATCAGGTTGAACCCGACGCCCGGCGGCTGCCAGCCGATCGGATCGAGCTGCCACGGCGGCTTCTCGAAGATGTCGTGCATCGGGTGGATGGCCTCGATGTGGATCTTGAAGTTGGCTTCGGGTTCGACCGGCGTCAACCGCAGCGGCGTCCTCTGCAGCACGGCGCGCATCCGCTCGAGCGACTGGTCGGGAGCCGGCTCCTGGGCGCGCGGCGCGGCTGCGGCGCCGAACGTCATCGCCAACGCGAGCCAGAGCGCCGATGCCTTCATCGAACCGGAGTATCGCAGATCTGGATGCCCGCGCCGGCGCCGGGCTGCGACCCGCAGTACTGAGCGATCGCGCTCCGGACTTCGTCCCTGGCGGCCGCCTCGGCGCCTGCCCGCTCCGCCCTCGAGATCGCGCTCACCGCCTTGCCGCCCAGATAGCCGCGGACGAGGTTCTCGACGAGGATCGTCAGCAGCTCGGGCTGGTTGAACGCCGCCAACGGCTGGCGCAGCGGGTTGTCCACCGACGGGAACATGATCCGGTTCTGCTCCGACATGTAGACGCCGCCGGCGGGAACCGGGCCTGCCTTGAAGTCGAGCGTGGCCAGCAGCTCCTCGAGCCGCTGGCGTTCGCGAACCTGGACCCGGAACGTCGGTCGTTCGTCGACCGTGCTCAGCGAGAGCAGCGGCGTGGTCGAGAGGGCCTCGCGGATTTTCGCGAGCGACACGGGCAGCGTTGGTGCATCCTGCTCGCTGCCCGCGTCCACTGGCGAGGACGCAGATGTCTGCTGCGCCCAGGCGGGGGCGGCGATGAGGGTCGCTGTAAACAGCAGAGTCAGCAGGCGCATACGCTTATGACGCGGTGGATCATTCCACAGCCTGTCCATAGGGTAACGTACGGAAGTGCATAACCCAGGCCGCCGATGCGCCGTTCGATTTCGAACAGATGCGCTGGCGTGTGGCGAAGCGTAGAATGCCGGTAGAGCAAGGGGGGGCGGATGCATCAAGTCCTTCGCGCAGATCAGATCGAGCTGGCCGACGCCATCGCTGAAGGCGCCAGGCGGCGCCCGAGCCAGGCCTTCGGCGAGTACTTCTCCAACAAAGGCGGATCGTGCGCGCTCGGCGCGGCGTATGAAGGCGCCTATGCGCTGCCGCAGGAGGCCGGCTCGATCCGGCCGCGGCTGAATCGTCTGTTCGACTGCCTGGAGAACGTGCGCCGCCGTTGCCCCGAAGGGTGCAACAAGCGGCTGCCGCTCAACGCCATCATCCTGCACCTCAACGACGATCACCATTGGTCGCGCGAGCAGATCGTCAGCTGGCTCAGGAAGTAGCATCCCCGAACTCCCCGACGTCGTCGTCTACATCGAGGCGCTGAGGCGCTACATCGCCGGCCGCAGGCTCGAGCGGCTGACGCTGCACAGTCCGTTTGTCCTCCGCACCGTCGACCCGCCGATCGAAGTCGTCAACGGTCAGATTGTTGGCGGCGTGCGCCGGATCGGCAAGCGGATCGTGCTCGCGTTCGCCGACGAGGTGTTTCTCGCGATCCACCTGATGATCGCCGGACGGCTGCGCTGGCGCGAGCCAGGCAGGAAATCGGGGATGGGTCCGAAGCTGATGCTCGCCTCCTTTCGGTTCGAGCACGGCACGCTGTTCTTCACCGAAGCGAGCTCGAAGAAGCGGGCGTCGCTGCAGCTGGTGCGCGGCGAAGCGGGGCTGCGGGCGCTCGATCCCGGCGGCGTCGAGCCGCTCGAGGCGACGCGCGAGCAGTTCTACCAGGCGCTGACCCGCGAGAGCCACACGCTGAAGCGCGCCCTCACCGATCCGCACCTGTTCAGCGGCATCGGCAACGCCTATTCGGACGAGATCCTTCACGCCGCGCGGCTGTCGCCACTCAAGCTCTCCCGCTCGTTGACGGAGGCGGAGCTGGCGCGGCTCTACGAGGCGACCGGGGCGACGCTGAGGCGATGGGTGGCGCTGCTGCGCGAGCAGCTGGGCGCCGGGTTCCCGGAAAAAGTGACCGCATTCCACGGCGAGATGGCGGTGCACGGCCGCTTCAAGCAGCCCTGTCCGGTCTGTGGTGCGCCGGTGCAGCGCATCGTCTACGCCTCGAACGAGTGCAACTACTGCGCGGGGTGCCAGACCAACGGCCGGCTGCTCGCCGACCGCGCGCTCTCCCGGCTGCTCAAGCAGGACTGGCCGCGCTCGATCGACGAGCGCTGAGGCTTGCGAAGGACGAGCGCTGAGGCTTGCGAAGATGGCATCACTACATATAGATTTATAGATGTGAAATCCGCGTCAGCGCTGTACCGGCTGCTCGGCGACGAGGCGCGGCTGCGCCTGCTGCGGGTGCTGGCCCGAGAGCGGCTCAACGTGACCGAGCTGACCGGGGTGCTCGGGCTGGCGCAATCGGGGGTGTCCCGCCACCTCGGGATGCTGAAAGAGGCCGGCCTGGTGGTGGAGGAGCGCGACGGCGGCTTCAGCTACTACCGCGCCGCGGCGCGGGCCGGCGCCGAGGCGCCGCTGATCGCCATTCTCCAGGCGCAGTTCGAGGCCGCGGCCTCGGACCCTTCGGTGCGCGCCGATGAGGCGCGCCTTCAGGAAGTGCTCCGGCTGCGGAAAGAGAATTTCGACACCCACGCCGGTCCAGACACGCGCGACGCCCGCCAGCTGGTTCCGGGACGCAGCTGGGCGGCCTGGTCGCGGGCGCTCGGATTGCTGATGCCGCGCGTCAAGGTGGCCGATCTCGGCTGCGGCGAGGGTTATCTGACGATCGAAGCCGCGCGCTGGGCTTCCCGCGTCGTCGCCGTCGATCGATCGGAGATGGTGCTGACGCGCGCCAAAGCGCTGGCGCGGCGCCGCCGGGTGTCGAACGTGATCTGGAAGAGGGGCGAGCTCGAGAAGATCCCGATGAAAGACGGCTCGGTCGAGATCGCGATGTTATCGCAGGCGCTCCACCACGCGCACGATCCGGCGCGCGCGGTGGCGGAAGCCGCGCGGGTGACGGCGCCGGGCGGCCGCGTGCTGCTGCTCGACCTGCGCGCCCACGACGAGGACTGGGTGCGGGCGAAGCTCGGCGACCGGCGACTGGGATTCGCCGACGAGGAGCTCAGGCGGATGCTCACCGCGGCCGGGCTGGTCGAGGTCAAGGTCGGCGTCGGGGCGCGCAAAGCGGGGGATCCGTTCACGGTGTTGATCGCGGCGGGTACCAGGGCGGCGGCGAAACACTCGAAAGACACGAAGCACACGACACCCCATGACAGCTAACGCACGCGCCCAACTCGACGCGCTTCTCGCGACGCGGATCCTCGTCCTCGACGGCGCGATGGGGACGATGGTGCAGCGCCACCAGCTGACGGAAGCCGACTTCCGCGGCGCGCGATTCAAGGATCATCCCAGGGATCTGCGCGGGAACAACGACGTCCTGGTGCTGACGCGTCCGGATGTCATCGCCGGGATCCATCGCGACTATCTCGAAGCCGGCAGCGACATCATCGAGACCAACACCTTCAGCGGCACGGCGATCGCGCAGGGTGACTACGCGCTCGAACCGCTGGTCTACGAGCTGAACCTCGAGGGGGCGAGGCTGGCGCGGGCCGCCTGCGACGAGTACACGGCGAAGGAGCCGTCGCGGCCGCGGTTCGTCGCCGGCGCCATGGGACCGACCAACCGCATCCTGTCGATCTCGCCGGACGTGAACAACCCGGCGTTCCGCAACCTGACGTTCGACGTGCTGCGCGACGCGTTCAAGCAGCAGGCGCGCGGCCTGATCGACGGCGGCGCCGACCTGCTGCTGATCGAAACCATCGTCGACACGCTGAACGCAAAGGCGGCGATCGTCGCGATCGAGGAGCTCTACGACGAACGCGGCACGCCGCAGGCGGAACGACTGCCGCTGATGATCTCGGTGACGATCACCGACCGCAGCGGGCGGACGCTGTCGGGGCAGACGATCGACGCGTTCTGGGTGTCGATCGCGCATGCCAAGCCGTTCAGCGTCGGCATCAACTGCGCCCTCGGCGCCCGCGAGATGCGGCCGTACCTCGCGGATCTGGCGCGCATCGCCGACTGCTATGTGAGCTGCTATCCCAACGCCGGGCTGCCGAACGCGTTCGGTGACTACGATGAACAGGCGGTGGAGACCGGCGGCTACCTGCGGGAGTTCGCCACCAGCGGTTTCGTCAACATCGTCGGCGGCTGCTGCGGCACGACGCCGGATCACATCAAGGCGATTGCCGACGGCGTGGTCGGCTTGCCGCCGCGGCGGGGAATTCAGAGTTCAGAATTCAGAATTCAGAATTCGTTCACCCAGTTCGCTGGGCTGGAGACGTTGACGATCCGCCCCGAGTCGAACTTCCAGATGATCGGCGAGCGGACCAACGTGACCGGATCGCTGAAGTTCGCGCGGCTGATCAAGGCGGGGGACTACGCGACCGCGACTGAAGTGGCGCTCGAGCAGGTGCGCGGCGGCGCCAACCTGATCGACGTCAACATGGACGAAGGCATGCTCGACTCCGAGCAGGCGATGACGCAGTTCCTGAACTACATCGGCACCGAGCCGGACATCGCCCGGGTCCCGTTCATGATCGACAGCTCGAAGTGGTCGGTGATCCTGGCGGGCCTGAAGTGCGTGCAGGGCAAGGCGGTCGTCAACTCGATCAGCCTGAAAGAGGGCGAGGCCGATTTCCTGGCGAAGGCGGCGATGGTCAAGCGCTTCGGCGCCGGCGTCGTCTGCATGGCGTTCGACGAACAGGGGCAGGCCGACACCATCGAGCGGAAAGTGTCGATCTGCCAGCGCGCCTACGCGCTGCTGACCACGGCCGCGGGTTTCGATCCGTCGGACATCATTTTCGACCCCAACATTCTTGCGATCGCGACCGGGCTGGAGGAACACAACGCCTACGCGATCAATTTCATCGAAGCGACGCGGATCATCAAATCGACCTGTCCCGGCGCCAAGATCAGCGGCGGGGTCAGCAACCTGTCGTTTTCGTTTCGCGGCAACGACGTCGTGCGCGAGGCGATCCACTCGGCCTTTCTGTATCACGCGATCAGGGCCGGCATGGACATGGGCATCGTCAACGCCGGCCAGCTGGTCGTCTACGAGGACATTCCCAAGGATCTGCTCGAACACGTCGAGGACATCATCTTCAATCGCCGCGCGGACGCGACCGAGCGGATGGTCGAGTTCGCGGCGACGGTGAAGGGTGGCGCGACCAAGCGGGAGCACGATCTCGCCTGGCGCGACGCCACCGTCCAGGCTCGCCTGTCGCACGCGCTGGTGCACGGGGTGGTCGACTTCATCGAGATCGACGTCGAGGAGGCGCGGCAGCAGTACGCGCGGCCGCTGGAGATCATCGAAGGGCCGCTCATGGACGGCATGAAAGTGGTCGGCGATCTCTTCGGCGCCGGCAAGATGTTCCTGCCGCAGGTCGTCAAGAGCGCGCGGGCGATGAAGCGCGCGGTCGCCTACCTCGAGCCGTTCATGGCCGCCGAGCGCGAGGCGCGGATGGCCGCCGGCGGCGCCGAGGAGACGGCGTCGAAAGGCAAGATCGTCCTGGCGACCGTGAAAGGCGACGTCCACGACATCGGCAAGAACATCGTCGGCGTCGTGCTCGGCTGCAACAGCTACGAGGTCGTGGATCTCGGCGTCATGGTGCCGTGCGACCGGATTCTCGACACCGCGGTTCGCGAGAAAGCGGACCTGATTGGTTTGAGCGGCCTGATCACGCCGTCGCTCGACGAGATGGTGTTCGTGGCCAAGGAGATGACCCGGCGCGACATCCAGCTGCCGCTGCTCATCGGCGGCGCGACCACGAGCCGGCAGCACACGGCGGTGAAGATCGCGCCCGAGTACAAAGAGAGCACCGTCCACGTCCTCGATGCCTCGCGGGTCGTCGACGTCGTCGCCAGCCTCTTGAGCGCGGATCGGCGGGCCGGGTTCGCGGAGGCCAATCGCGGGCTGCAGGAGACGCTGCGATTCCAACACAGCCAGCGAAAAGAGAAGCCGCTGCTGCCGTACGAGGCGGCGCTCGCGAACCGCTTGAGCATCGACTGGCGGACCGAAACGCTCCCGGTGCCGCCGTTCATCGGCCGCCGCGTGGTGAACGTGCGGCTGGAAGAACTGGTTCCGTACATCGACTGGACGTTCTTCTTCGCCGCCTGGGAGCTGAAGGGGCGCTACCCCGCCATTCTCGAGCATCCGGAATATGGCAGGGCGGCACGCGACCTGTACGACAGCGCCCGGGTGATGCTCGATCGGATCGTCGGCGAGAAACTGCTGACCGCCACCGGCGTCTACGGCTTCTGGCCCGCGTCGAGCGAAGACGACGACATCGTCGTCTATCGCGACGGTGAGCACACGGGCGAGCTCACCCGATTCAACTTGCTGCGGCAACAGGAAGTGATCGCCGATGGCAAGGCGAACCTGTCGCTCGCTGATTTCATCGCCCCGAGATCGGCGCTCGGCGGAGGACGCAGCGACTACCTGGGCGCGTTTGCCGTCACCGCCGGGATCGGCGCCGAGGCGCTGGCGACGAAATTCGAAGCCGAGCTCGACGACTACAGCGCGATCCTCGTCAAAGCGCTCGCCGATCGATTCGCGGAGGCGTTCGCGGCGTACCTCCACCAGCAGTCGCGTCGGGAATGGGGCATCGACGAGGCGGGCAGCGTCGAGCAAGTGCATCACGAGACGCACCGGGGCATCCGTCCGGCATTCGGCTATCCGGCTTGCCCCGACCACAGCGAGAAGTTCAAGCTCTTCGAGCTGCTCGACGCCAACCAGGTGGGTATCGCGCTCACCGAGAACGCGGCGATGACGCCTGCCGCAAGCGTCAGCGGTCTCTATTTCGCGCATCCCCAGGCGCGCTACTTCACGGTCGGTCGCCTCGGCGAGGATCAGATAGCTGGCTACGCGAAACGCAAGGGCCAGTCGATCGATCAGGTCGAGCGCTGGTTGACGCCGAACCTGGCGTACGAACCGGCGCGCTGCTGATCGAATTCGTGATTGGCGGCTCACTCCTGTGATTCGCGGAGCGGCGCTGGGCGGCGCCACGAGCTCGCCTTCGCTCGCAACCCATCCGACACGCCCGACGTATGCGAGCTCACCTGACCCGATCTGCGGGCATTGGCGACCCGCCAGGGAAGGTCGGACCCGTTGAAACCGGCCCGATGGCGGGTCCTTGAAGCCCGATGAAAATCGATCGCGGTTTCAGTAAGTGCTGTTCTGACATGACAATAGACGACGTAAGGTTAAACGTGATCAATTTCGATAATGCTGTTCAGAAACGGAACAAACATCGAGAGACCTGAGATTTCCTTCGGATTTCTAGTGAAAATGCGGTTCACAATCGCCGTCGTGTTCGATAACGGTACTCCTTGTACCAACAGCTGATGTGACCAACGTGTGGGGCGAAATCCTAAGTAACTGAATTGATATGACTTAATCGAGTCAGGCGCAAAAACGTCGAGTTGGCGAGGGCATTGCTCTATGGGAAAGCGATGAAGGTTTCTGCTTTTCCGGCGACTGCAAGAGCGAAGGCCGTTTGGGGCCCTCGCCGCGTGGCGGGCCTCGTGGCACTCGTTGCGATCTGGTGTGGTGTCGCGCCGAACGTCAATGCGCAGGGTCGTCATCGCCAGACCTTGCCGCGCGTTCGTCCCGGCACCGAGAACGCGTTCGTCAACCGCGGCAAGATGGACGACGACGTCGCCAAGCGCGCGTCGAGTTTCAATCCGCTGGGCCTGGCCACCGCGAACGTGATCGTCACGCTCGAACCGGGCGTCGACCTGCCGTACGGGTTTCAGCGCTACTCGCACGGCGGCCAGCTCTCACTGATCCACGGTTACGTGCTCGATCAGGTGCCGGTCTCGCAGCTGGCGATGCTGGCGGCGAGCGCGAACGTGCACGGCGTCCATTACAACCGGCCGGCCTACAAGCACGACGCGCTGTCGTCGGTGGCGGTCAACGCCAATGCGGTGGACCTGGGCCACGGCATCA
>DATASG010000236.1:0-4181 GCA_036269295.1 Vicinamibacterales bacterium
CTGCTTCGCGCCGAGCGGGAGCACGGCCTCCGCGTGGTGTCCTACGAAGACGACGTGCATCCCTACAGCGATCTGGTGATCGGACGCGTTGACGCCGTGCTGCTCGACAACGTGCTCGCCGAGCGGCGCCGCAAGGCGATGCACGGCTTCACGATTCAGCCGCAGACGGTCGCCACCGGCCACTACGTCGGCGTGCTCTCGGCTGGCAACGCGCTGCTGCGCGACAGCTTCAACCAGATCCTCCTCGGCGCCATGCGCGACGGCCGCCTCGAAAAGATTCTGCGGTCGTGGTCGGTCTGGAACGACGATCAGCCGAAGCTGTACGTGCAGCTGCTCGCCGGTGTTCCGGTGCCGGCGATTGTCGGCTTCGACACCTCGACCAGCGCCGCCAGCGTCAGCCGCTGGGAGGCGGCTCGTCGTTACCTGCCGTCGCTGCTGCGGGCGTCGGTCGTGACCATCGTGCTGTCCTGCGTGTCGATGGCGCTGGCGGTCATGATCGGCGTGGTCATCGCCACCGGGCGCGTCTACGGCGGTCCGATCCTGCGCCCGGCGCTGACCGCCTACGTCGAGCTGATTCGCGGCACGCCGATCCTGCTCCAGCTCTTCGTGCTCTACTACGGCCTCGCCTCGGCGATTCGACTGCCGGCGTTCGTGGCGGCGCTGTTGGGGCTGGCGCTGAACTACGCGGCCTACGAGAGCGAGATCTATCGGTCGGCGCTCGAGGCGATTTCGACCGGCCAGCTCGAGGCGGCGCGCACGCTCGGTCTCAGCGAGCGGCAGGTGCTCAGGCTGGTGCGGGCGCCCCAGGCGTTCCGCCTCGCGTTGGCGCCGATGACCAACGACTTCATCGCGCTGCTGAAGGACTCGTCGCTTGTGTCGGTGCTGACGGTCCTCGAGTTGACCAAACAGACCCAGATCTTCGCTACCAACCTCGGAAGCTGGGTGATTCCCGGCACCTTGTGCGCCGGGTTGTATCTCGCCATGTCGCTCCCGCTCGCGGCGCTGGCACGGCGGCTGGAGCTGCGGTGGAGGACCGCCCCGCAATGAGCTCGAATGGCGGCGTGGTGCTGCGCATCGACGGGCTGCGGCTTCGCCGCGGCGAGCGCATCATCCTCGACGGCGTCACCCTCGACATCGAACGTGGCGAGTTGGTCGCGGTGATGGGGCCGTCAGGATCAGGCAAGACGACGATCCTGCGGGCGGTCGCCGGGCTGGAGGCGTTTCAATCGGGGCAGATCGCCATCGACGGCGTCGCCTTGACCGGCGGCGCCCCCGTTCCGGCACCGGCGTTGCGCGCTCTGCGGCGCAAGGTCGGCATGGTCTTCCAGTTCCATTGTCTCTTCGAACATCTGTCCGCGATCCAGAACGTCTGCCTCGCGCCGGTGCATGCGCACGGCGTCGCGCCGCCTGCCGCGCACGCGCGCGCTTTGGAGCTGCTGCGCGCGTTCGGGGTGGAGCATCGCGCCGCGGCGCTGCCGCGGCAGCTGTCCGGCGGCGAGGCGCAGCGCGTCGCCATCGCCCGCGCGCTCGCGGTCGATCCGCCGGTGCTGTTGATGGACGAGCCGACGGCATCGCTCGACCCCGAGCGCCGCAACGAGCTGGGGGCGCTGCTGCAGGGGCTGCAGCGCCAGCAGCGCACGCTGATCGTGTCGACGCACGACGAAGACTTCGCCCGCGATTTCGCGACGCGGATCTTTCGCCTGCGTGACGGACGCGTCAGCTAGGAGATCAACACGGAGGACGTCTAGGACACAAAGAGCTTATCTGTTGGATCCGGCCTTTGTGTTCTTCGTGTCCTTTGTGTTGAGCAGCGCCAGCTTCTTGCGCACGTGGTCCGCGCGCTTCCGTGCCTTCCGGTCCGACAAGCGGCCCGGGGCGGCCGCGTAGAACGCGTTGATGTTCGCACGCAGCGCGTCCGGGACGCTGGTCAGGCGGGGACCCGTGAGCCGGTCCAGCAACTGGGCATAGGTGTCGTCGGCGAGCGAGTACTCGCCGCGCACGCTGGGCCTGCCGGTGTCGAAGTTGGTGTTCGGCAGATCGAGGTCTCCGCGTCCGAGCGCGTCGAGCGCGGACTGGAACCGCTCGCGGCTCTCTTTGAAGCTTTCGAGAAAGAGGGCTTCGGCCGCCTTCGTCGGCGCCTCGAACTGCAGCGGCCGGAGCGGGCCGACCTTTGGGAGGAGTCGGTAGAGGAACGCCAGGAAGCGCGCCAGCAGCCCCGGTTTCTCGTAGTCGGTCCCGTACGCTTTCTCGTATTCCCGCCGCGACAGATTGAAGATGAACTTCTCCTCGGCCGCGCCGGGATTGAGCTTCTGGATCTCCTCGCGCTTGTCGCGCCAGGCGATGCGCGTGATTTCGGGGATCGTCTGGCTGACGGCGTGGCGGTACGAGCCGATCGCCAGATCCTCGCTCATGAAGACGTCCTTCATCTCGATCCCGTAGGTCGCAAGGAACGCGCGCTCGAGCGCCGCCTTCGCCACCTGGAAGCCGACGAAGCTTTGGTACATGTCCGATACGTAGCCGCCGCTCGCCGCCTGCACCACGTCGAACGAGAATTCCACCAGCACGTGGATCGCGGGCGAATCGGCGTAGGTGACCGAGTCGCCATACTTCGCCCGGAGCTTGGGATACATCAGCCCGACCGCCCGATTCACGCCGGACGGGTGACCGACATTGTCGGCCGTATAGTGCGCCAGGGCGCCGAGAGCGAACGCGTACTCGTTGACATCGTGCGACTCGCGGAGCAGTGCCTGGACGAAGTCACCGCTCCGCGTGTAGTGCACCAGGTTGCTGAAGAAGTGGCTGCCGAACGGGTAGTAGCCGAGATCCTGGATCACCGCGCCGCCGTAGGCATACGCCCGCGCCTGCGCCACCTCCTCGCGGGTCGCGCGCGGATAGCGGCGGACGAGGAGGGGGCGGAGCCTCGTTTCCCAGACCGCGTCGATGTTCGCTTCGTGCGCCAGCACCGAGTAGGCGCGCGCTTCCCGCGCCGCGCACACGCTCAACGCCAGAATCAGGAAGGCCGCCCGCGCCACCGCGCTCCCCGTCCTTCGTCCTTCGTACTTCAAACTTCGTGCTTCCGTAAGCCCTAACCTTTCCAGCGCGCGGCGATGCCGCGGACATCGATGTGCACGAAGGGCGGGTGCGCGGACGTGCCAGGGTAGAACCCCATGCCACCCTGGAACCGCGCCAGCGCCTTCGACGCCAGCAGACGTTCGATCTCGTCGTAGAGGAGCTTTGAATCCTGGATGTCGACCCGGCCGTCGTGGTTCAAATCGGCCATGCGATCGTTCTTCAACGGGTCGACGTAGACGTCGGCGGCGCTGCCCCACTGGTGAGCGCTGTACTTCACGTCGCCGATCGCGTGGTTGTAGAACGGCGTGCGAAAGCCGCTCATCACGTGCAGCGTGTCGACAGCGAACCCCATCGCATTCACCCGCTCGAGCACCGCCTCCAGCTTCAGCGGCAGCCGTTCCTTGAGCAGCACGTACTTGGGGAAGCTCCTGGTCGTGTCTTCCTGGCACAGAAACTGCCTCAGGGTGAAGTGAGGTGACACCCTGGTGTCCTGATTCTCCTTCGTCACCTCGATGAAACCCGGCGGCGGCTGATAGAGAGGGTTGCCGTTGGGCGGCGCCGCCGGATACTCGCCGATGCGGTAGCCGTGGAGAAGACCGCGTTTGACCCCGGTCGCTGGCACCATCACGAAGGCGTGTACCGCGATGGCGTCCTTCTTCCCGGGGCCCTCGAACGTGATCAGGAAAGTGCCCGGACGATCCGGCGCCGTCCACTTCCACTTCCGCAGCCCCTGCTGCACGAGCGTGCCGTCGGCCGTCACCGCCCCGTAGTCGCCTGGAGGGCCGCCGACCGCGTGGAAGACGACCGGCGCGCCGGGGAGCACGACGACCGCGGCGTCGCGATATGCAAACGTTTCGTCATGGAACACCACCGCGAAGGACGCCGCCTTGGTATCGAACTTCTCGCCTGTCGAGGAAGCGGTGGCCTTCGGCAGCAGGCTCGACGTGAGCAGCAGGCACGACGTAAGCAGGAGCCGGCTGGCAATCACGGTCCGCCGGGCGACGATCGCACTCTGCAGGGCCGAGCTGGTGTCAGTGGCAGTCGAGGACCCCGTGCTCGAGCTGGAGCGCGAGCGTCGCCAGCTGACCAACGACGCAACAACGAACAGG
>DATASG010000237.1:0-4562 GCA_036269295.1 Vicinamibacterales bacterium
CGCATTCCACACGATCTCGTGGGCGCGGTACGACGACCGCGCGTGCACGCTCTGCTCCAGCGCCTCGTCAATTCCCGAGAGCAGAACGAGGATCTCAGCCTCGGCGCGCTCGAGGTCCTCACCGGTCCGATTGGCCAGCGGACTCGCGGCGTCGATCGGGTGGACGATGGTCCACGAGAGCGGAAAGAAGGTGACTTTGTTCCGTTCGAGCGGCAGGAACGCATACCGCCGCACCGTGCCGCCGCGGCCGTCGGGCTCGACGGCGCTGTACAAGACCTGCGCCTGGAGCTCGATGATCTCGCTTCGCCGCCGGTTGGCGATGCGGAACATCAGGGCTTGACCGTCTCGATAGGGCGCGACCACGGCGTCGCGGCTGAAGAGCAGCACGGCGGTAGGACGGGTAAACCGCGCGAACAGCAACCCTGTTGCCAGCGCCTGGTACATCAGACCGACGAGCGCCTCGATGGTGACGACCAGGTTCGCCGCCATGCCATTGGGCGCCACCTGACCGTAGCCAATGGTGGCGAACGTCTGAATGCTGAAGAAGAAGCCTTGCGCGAATCGGCCGCCCATCATCGCCGCGCCGGAGCCGACCAACGCATCGGTGCCGCAGGCGATGTAGGCCATGGCGAAGACGAAGTTCAACGCCAGATAGCTGAGGCTCACCGCCGCCAGGAACCCACGCCACGACGTCGTCAACAGCAAGTGATAGGGCGCGAAGCTGTCGAGGAATCCGAGGCCCGACCGGGTGACGTTGAACGAGCCGTCCCGGTTCAGCAGGCGTTGACGGCTCTCGCGGCTGACGACCGAACCGAAGCCGAGGTCGCGATCGCGCGCCTGATCGTCGGCCGACGGTCGCGGCGCGAGCGGGCTGGGTTCGAAGGACGGCTCCGCCACGGCAGCCTGAATAATACCGCGATCAAGCGAAGGAGCCGGCGGAGGCCAGCGGTCGAGATACGGGAATCACGCGCGTAGGCATCATGACGCGGCGTCGATTTCCTGGCCGAACTGGAGAAGGTAGCCGTTGTTGTCGAAGACCGCGAACTCGCGCATGCCGTAATCGAAGTCCTCGATCGGATAGCACACCCGCGCCGCGTCCTTCACCTGTTCCCAGGCCGCGTTGACGTCGTCGCAGCGGATATACAGCGCGCCGGTCAGAATCGGCGCTTCGAACGGGATGTGGGAATTCGGCCAGGCGAACATGATCTCGACCTCGTCGCGGCGCACGAACGCGAGGCCGCCGGCGTCGGGGCCCTGGCGCGTGAACCCCAGCGCGTTCACGTAGAAGTCGACGGAGCCGCGGATGTCGCGGGTGTAGAGCGCCGGCGTCAGAGCCGTAAATCTCATCGCAGTCTTTGCTCCAGAAATGGGCGGGCCGTGGTCCAGCGCAGCTCGCCGTAGTACTGCGCCGCCCGATCCGGGCTTGGGAACTCGTAGCTGTTCTCGTCACCTGGATTGTGCGTGTCCGCGGAGTTGATCATCTGGTGGGCAAACTCGTGGGCGGCGACGCGGCCGATGCCGCGGCCGATGCCTTCCACGATCGTCTGGCGGGTGGCGCCGGCCGGGGCGTACTCGATCGCCTTGAGGGCGACCAGCTCGAAGGAGACGCCGCCCGATCCGCCGAGGAAGCCGCGTGGCATCGATTCACCGGCGCTCGGGAGCTGGCCTCGCCCACGCAGCGCCCGCACCACCACTACCCGCCAGAAGGCGTCGTGATGGTCGGTGATGCTGATCCTCATCCCGGCGAAGGCGCGGTTCAGCTCGGTGCGCGATGTCTGCTTGATCGATTCGAGCTCGGCACCAGTCAGGAGACCGCCCAGCTTCTCTGCCGCATGGGCCGGCAGCGCAAACGACTCCTTGTCGTCGTACCAGAACCCGGCGGTGGCGGTCGGGTGACTGCATGCCACCAGGGCCGACGCGGCCATGACTATCGCGACGATCGTCGCAGCGTGATCCCGATGGTGTCGGGCCCCAGCGGAGGACGGGCCACAGGCAATCACACGACTCCCGATCCGTGGGTGTTACAACGACCACCCCGCGCGCGGCTCGCGCCCGAGGTACTGGTTCGCGCCCGGCGCGTTGGTGATGCGCATGTTGGCGGCGTCGTACTCGATCTTTCGTCCGGCCTTCAGCGCGACGACGCCGAGCAGCATCACTTCCGTGAGGTGCGCGGCGTACTCGAACGGGCACGATGCCGCGGTCTTCCCCTTGGCGGCGTCGACCCAGTTCATCTCGTGGTTCTCCTCTGGAATGCGCGGCAGCTTCCGGGCCGGCGTGCCGAACGACGCGTGCAGCGACGCGGGCAGCAGCCGCGGGTTTTTGCCGTAGGTATCGTGGAGCAGCTTGCCTTTGCTGCCGACCAGCAGCGCCCCGCCGGTCGCGCTCAGCTCCTGATCCTCGCCGAGCTCGATTGGCTTCGGCGGCTTCAGGCCGCCGTCGTACCAGGTGAGCTTCACCGGCGGCGTGCCGTCGCGTGCCGGGAATTCGTACACGGTCATGGTCGCGTTCGGGAAGCTCGCGCCGTTGAACGGTGTCGCCAGCGTTTCGATCGTGGTCGGGTAGCCGAGGTCGAGCGCCCAGATCGAGTGGTCCATCAGGTGCGCACCCATGTCGCCGATCGCGCCGCAGCCCCAGTCGGTCCAGCCGCGCCAGTTGAACGGGTGATAGACCGGGTGGTACTCGACGAACGGCGCGACGCCGAGAAACAGGTCCCACGCCAGCCCCTCGGGCTTGGGATAGCTTCCGGACATCGCGGTGGCGAGACGCGCATCGAGGCCCGGTCCGTTCCAGCGAAAGCCGCCTGGTGGTATCGGGCGCGACTCCGGGCGCGGGATCCCCTGCGGCCAGTAGCCGAGCGGGCGGTTGGTCCAGACGTGAACCTCGCGCACATCTCCGATCGCACCGGCCCAGACGTACTCGACTGCGGTACGCGCATCGTCCCACGAGTGGCCCTGGTTACCCATCTGCGTCGCCAGGCCGGTGCTCTTCGCCCGGCGCGCGAGCTGGCGCGCTTCCGCGACCGACCAGGTCAGGGGCTTCTGCACATAGACGTGCTTGCCGAGATCCATCGCGGCCATGGCGATGGTCGCATGCATGTGGTCGGGCGTCGCGATCACGACCGCGTCGATGTCTTTCTGCCGCTCGAGCATCTGGCGGTAGTCCTGATAGCGCGCCGCCCGCGGCAGGTGCTCGCCCTTGAGCCGCTTCATGCGCTCGATGTTGAGCGGGATCCGCTCGCGTTCGGTGGCGCTGAGCGGCGCCTCCGGCCGTCCTTGTGAATCGAGGCGCGGGGTTTTCCGATCCAGCCGCTGCTGCTGGCTGGTGATATCCGAGTCGAGCGACGCGAACGCCTTGTTGGCGTAGTCCCAGTCGACGTCACAGAGCGCGACAACGTTCTGGCTCGCGAGGTTGATCAGGTTGGCGCGCCCCTGTCCGCCGACGCCGACCGCGGCGACGTTCAGGAGATCGCTCGGCGCGGTGAAGCCGCGGCCAAGGACGTGGCGTGGCACGATCGTCAACCCGGCGCCGGCAAGCGCGACGTTGGTCATGAAGCTGCGACGAGAGACCTGGCGCGAAGTCATGGTGTCCCCTATTTCAATTCACGAACGCGGATGTCACGGAAGGCGAGCGTGCCGGCGTGGTCGCCCTGCAGCGCGATATGCCCGCGCGGGGCGCGACCGTAGTTCGGCCAGTCCTTGAACTTGCTGGCTTTGACCCTCGCCTCCCAATCGGGGCTGCCGAGCTCGTATTCGAGCAGCCTGGCGCCGTTCAGCCAGTGCTCGACGTGCGGTCCCTTGACGAAGATGCGAGTGCGGTTCCAGTCGCCGATCGCCTTCAGGTGACCTGGAGGCGAGGGCAGAATCGCGTACGCCGCGCCGGCACAGGTGAGCCGTGTCTTGTTGTCGGACGCCTTGATGTCGTCGAGCAGCTGGTACTCGGGCGCGCTCCAGTAGATGTGCTCGTATTCCTCGGTGCCGCGATAGAAGACGCCGCTGTTGCCGGCCTCGCCGATCTTCCACTGGAGCTCGAGCTCGAAGTCGCCGAATTCGTCCTTGGTGACGATGTCGGCGACGGGCGCGTCCTTGGCGAGCGTCCCGTCGGCAATGCGCCATCCGGACGGGATGGGGGTGCCTTTGTAACCGCGCCACGCATCGAGGGACTTGCCGTCGAAGAGGACGCGCCACGGCGCGGTCTTCATTGCGGATGGCGAATTTGGGACTGCCGATTGAATTGTGGATTGGTAATTGACGAGGGCTGCGACGACGAGCATGGCAAGAAAGACGCGACTCCGAATCACCATGGTTGCAGATTATGCTCTTTCCGGCCCTGAACTCCGACCTTTAACTCCGACCTTTAACTCCGACCTTTGACTCCGACCTTTGACTCCGACCTTTGACTCCGACCTTTGACTCCGACCTCCAACTCCTGAGCTGGCTCGACATCCAACACGCACGGGACGCCCGTAGTCATGGTGAGTCGATTAACCCGTGAGGAGTTGAGATGAAGATGAGAGCTCTCGTGCTGTTCGGTTCGATGGCGGTCGCGCCCCTCGCGTTCGCCCA
>DATASG010000238.1:0-3203 GCA_036269295.1 Vicinamibacterales bacterium
GTCGCCTCGTACGGCGGCGTGTAGCCGGCGAATGCCAGGGCGCCGCCGGTCGTCGGCATCTCGGTGGTGTGGATGTTGTCTTTGAGCGCGATCGGGATGCCGTGTAGCGGACCGCGCAGCTTGCCGGCGGCGCGCTCGCGATCGAGCGCCTCGGCCTGCTCGAGGGCGCGCGGGTTGACGACGATCGCCGCGTGCAGTCGATCCTCGTAGGTGCCCAGCCGCACCAGGTACTGGCCGACCAGCGCCCGCGCAGTGAGACGGCCGGAGGCCATCGCCGCGCGCATTTCCGGGATCGTGGCTTCGACGATACGAAACGGTGTGATCGGTGAGGCGGCGCGGCGCGGCGCCTGCGCCGACAGCGCGACCGCGAGAATGCCGATGCACGACGCGAAGATGACGGTGCCTCTCATAAGGCCGTTATCTTACTCTGCGCGAAGCGCAATCATCGGGTCGACACGCGTCGCGCGCCGCGCTGGTACCAGCGTCGCCACGAGAGACACGATCGTGACCAGACACGCCACCGATCCATAGGTCAGCGGATCGCGCGCGCCGACGCCGAACAGCGTGTTCTGAATGCCGCGGCCGGCGACCGTGGCGATGGCGAGCGCGAAGCCGAGGCCGAGCATCAATCCGACGCCGATTTGCACCACCCCCTGTTTCAACACCATGCCGAGGATGGTGCGGTCGTCGGCGCCGAGCGCCATGCGGACGCCGAACTCCTGCGTGCGCTGGTTGACCGAGAACGACATCACGCCGTAGATCCCGACCGACGCCAGCACCACCGCGACCGCGCCAAAGATGGTGAACATGGTGGCGATGATGCGGTTTTGAGCGACGAACACCTCAATCTGCTGCTTCGGCGTGCCGACGAAATAGAGCGGCAGATTCGGGTCGGCCTTGTTCACCTCGCGGCGCAGGGCGTTGACGATCGCCTCCGGCCGCTGGCCGCTGCGCGGCTTCACCACCACCGTCGCGAACTGGCTGACGAACGGCGCCGGCGGCGCCGGGCCGGACGCGGTGGAGTAGAACGGCACGTAGAAGCCGCTGTCGTCCACGTTCGGGTTGTTGAACGGTCCGAGCATCCGCACATTCGACACCACGCCGACGATAGTGCGCCACGGGCCGGGCAGCGTGCCGGCGGTGTTCATGGTGCGGAAGCGCCGGCCGATCGGGCTTTGGTTGCCGTAGTGCTTCCGCGCGAACGCGGCGTTGACGACGGTGACCGGCAGTTTCGCGTCGAGGTCGTTGCTGTTGAAGGTTCGTCCCTCGAGCAGCTTCTGGCTGGTGACGTCGAAAAACGTGCCGGTGACCTGCTCGAAGTTGGCTTGCGGGCGATCCGCGTTGTTGTTGTACGCCTTGCCGTCGATCTCGATCGGGCCGTTGCCGGCGAAGACCATCCGGAAGCGGCTGGTGAAGCCGACCGCTTCGAACTCGGGATTCTCGCCCAGCGCCCGCAGCAGCCGATCGTAGAACAGCCGCCGCGCGTCCGCCGACGGATAGTCGCCCTCCATCAGCCCCATGCGCGCCGACAGGATGCCGCCGGTGTCGTAGCCGTAGTCGATCGTCTGCTGCTTGAGGATCGACCGCACCTGCAGCAGCGATCCGATCAGCAGCACGCAGGTGACGACGATTTGAAAGATGACCAGCGCGCGCGAGATCACGTTGACGCTGCGGCTGGTGGTGCCGCGGCCGCCGTCGCGCAGCACCGCGTTGGCGTTGGCGCGCGACGACATCCACGCCGGCAGCAGCCCGGACAGGACCGCCGCGGCGATCGTCGCGGCGACCGTGACCGCGAGCACCGTCGCGTCGACGTCGAAGCTGATGTACGCCGGCGGCGGGTTGTCCAGGTTCCTGACCGTCGCCTGCAGCCAGGAGATCGATCCGTAGGCGAGCCCGATGCCGACGGCGGCGCCGATGCCGGCGACGAGCAGGCTTTCGGTCAGCATCTGCCGGATCAACCGGACCCGCGTCGCGCCGAGCGACGACCGGATCGCCAGCTCCTTGGCGCGCAGCGTCGCCCGCGCGAACTGCATGTTCATCACGTTGACGCAGGCGATCAGCAGCACGCCGACGCAGAAGCCGAGCATCGTCAGCAGCGTGCCGCGCAGCGGGCGCGGCGTGAACGTCTTGATGAGCGGCTCGACCAGGCCGGTGTTGAACTGTTTGTTGGTGTCGGGGTAGGCCGCGGCGAAGCGTTTGGCCAGGGTCGTGAACTCCGCGTTCGCCTGATCGGGCGCGACGCCGGGCTTGAGCAGGCCGATCACCGACGGGTTGATCGCCGCCGGGTCCTTGCGGGTTTTGGGCGGGTACTCGCTGTAGAGCGGTAGCCACAGCTCCTCGTTGGTCGGGAACGCGAAGCCTTTCGGCATCACACCGACGATGGTCGACGGCTTGCCGTTGATGCGGACGCCCTTGCCGAGGACGTCCGGCGAGCCGCCGAAATCACGCTGCCAGATGCCGTAGCCGATGATCGCGACCTTCTCGGCGCCCGGGGTGTTGTCGATGGCGGTGAAGTCGCGGCCGAGCATCGGCGTCGTGCCGAGGATCGGCAGGAAACGATCGGTGACGTAGGCGCCGGTGTAGCGCTGCGGCTTGCCGTTGTCCGTCACGTTGACGGTCGAGCCGCTCAGGTACGCCGCCAACATCTCGAACGACTGCTGTTGCGGCAGCAGTTCGTCGAAATCCATCGAGGAGATCTGGCCGTTGACGCCGAAGAAGTTCGCGCTCGAGGGGTCGATGAAATTTGCGCTGGCGAGGCGGTCGGCGGTGGGAAACGAGAAGCCGCGCAGCATCACGCCGTTGACCACGCTGAACATCGTCGTCACGCCGCAGATGCCGAGGGCGAGCACGATGACGGCAAGGGCGCAGAACGACTTCTCTTTGATCAGGATGCGAAGACCGACTCGGACGTCGCGCAGAAGGTTTTCGGCTGGCACGGACCCTTAGACGTCCCGCGGTCGGTATAGTTCGAGTGCCTCCGCTGTCCGGTTCCGGGACGCCGATCGCGGGAGGTCAGACCTCCAGGTCTGACCTTTGACTCCGACCTTTGACTCCGACCTTTGACTCCTGAGCTGGCTCGACATCCAACACGCACGGGACGCCCGTAGTCATGGTGAGTCGATTAACCCGTGAGGAGTTGAGATGAAGATGAGAGCTCTCGTGCTGTTCGGTTCGATGGCGGTCGCGCCCCTCGCGTTCGCCCA
>DATASG010000239.1:0-5512 GCA_036269295.1 Vicinamibacterales bacterium
CCGTGGTTCGGTATTGACACGGCCCAGACAGAGGGCACAAAGGGCGACAGAGGACACAGACTTGTCTTTCTCCTAGTGAAGCGTCGCGCCGGCGGGCACGAGTTTGAGCAGGCGGCGGTCCGCTTCCTGTAGCGTTTCGTCTTTCTTGCAGAAACAGAAGCGCAGCTTGGTGCGCCCGGCGCCGGTCTTGTAGAAGCTGCTGCCGGGCACGGCCGCCACTCCCACATCCTTCACCAGATAGCGCGCGAACTCGACGTCGCCGGCGAAGCCGAATGCGCTGATGTCGGTCATGATGTAGTACGCGCCGGAGGGCTTGTAGGTCGTAAAGTGGTGGCGCTCGAGGATCTCGACCAGGGTGTCACGGCGGGCCTGGTAGTGCGCGGCGAGCGAGGCGTAGTAGTCCTCGGGGAAGCCGAGCGCGATGGCGCCCGCCTCCTGCAGCGGCGCCGTGGCGCCGACGGTCAGGAAATCGTGCACCTTGCGGATGGCGCCGGTCAGCGACGGCGGCGAAATCGTCCAGCCCACCCGCCACCCGGTGACGCTGTAGGTCTTCGACAGGCCGTTGAGGGTGACCGTCCGATCCGCCATCCCTTCGAGGGTCGCGATCGGCACGTGCCGACGGCCGTCGTAGATGATGTGCTCGTAGATCTCGTCCGAGATGGCGATCGCGTCCCACTTGCGGCAGAGGGTGGCGATCATCTCGAGCTCCTCACGCGAGAACACCTTCCCGGTCGGGTTGTTCGGGGTGTTGATGATGATCGCCTTGGTCCTGGCGTTGAACGCCGCCGCGAGCTCGTCCGGATCGAAGGACCAATCCGGCGCCTGCAGGGTGACGTAGCGCGGCGTCGCACCCGAGAGGATGGCGTCCGGCCCGTAGTTCTCGTAGAACGGCTCGAAGACGACGACCTCGTCGCCCGGATCGACGATCGCCATCATCGTCGACATCATCGCTTCGGTGGTGCCGCAGCAGACGGTGACCTGTTCGTCGGCCACGATCTCGAGGCCGTAGCGCCGGGTGAACTCGCGCGCGATCGCCTCGCGCAGCGGCCGCGCTCCCCAGGTGACGGCGTACTGGTTGACGTCGGCGTTGATCGCGGCGCAGGCCGCGTCCTTGATCGCCTGCGGCGCCGGAAAGTCGGGAAAGCCCTGCGACAGATTGACGCCGCCGTAAAGGTGATTCAACCGCGTCATCTCGCGGATCACCGATTCGGTGAACTGGGTAGCCTTCTTCGATCCGGTCAGTTTTGACATAAACGCTCTGTTACGCAGCCTTCTTCTTGCGAGCGGCGGCCTTCTTCTTCTTCGCCGGCACCGGCTTCTTCTTCGCCGCCGAAGCGGCGGTCGCATCGGCCGACGGCGCGGCGGCCGGGTGCGACACCGCCACCAGCGCGTCGGTCGCGACGGGCGAGCCCGGTCCGTACAGACGGCGGTAGTCCTCCGCTGTACCGAGGATCCGCTTCACGTAGTTCTGCGTCTCCGGAAACGGGATGTCATCGATGAACTCCTCGGCCTCGAGGCCGGGTTTGGCCGCCTTCCAGCGCACGATGCGGCTGGGTCCCGCGTTGTAGGTCGCCAGCGCGTAGTGCTCGCCGCCGTATTGGCGGACCAGATCGGCGAAGTACGCCGTTCCCATCTTCAGGTTCGGCTCGGCCGTGGTCAGCATGCGAAGCGAGAAGCCCGGCATGTGCAGCGCTTTCGCGTACTGGCGGCCGGTGGCCGGCACGATCTGCATCAGGCCGTAGGCGTTGGCTGGCGACCTGATGTCCGCGGTGAAGTTGGACTCCTGCAGGATCAAGGCGGCAATCAGATACGGATCGAGCTGGTGCTCCGCCGAGAAGTGTTTGATCAGCGGCCAGTAGTCGAGCGGGAACAGCACCTTGAGCAGTTCGGGCGGCAGTTTCTCGCCGCCCGCGGCCATGTACTGCGGGTAGGCGCGCTTCATAAGGTTGATGCCGGTGCGCAGCTCGCCGCGCTGGTGGAAAATCCAGCCGATCGTTGCCTGGATCGCCGAGGAGTCGCCCCACACCTTCTGCGCGTAGTGCAGCTCGTCGAGCGCCTGATCGTAGAGGTCGAGGCCGAGCAGCGCGCGCACGATCGCCTCATTGGGCGGCAACGCGGGGAATTCCGAATTCTGAATTCCGAATTCGGAATTCGATTCCGGCGGCTCGGCCGGCGTCAACGGAGCGCTCGCCACGTCCAGCCGCTTGGCGGCAAGGCGGCCGTAGTAGGTGTTGCGATAGTCGGCCTCGACCAGCGCGTAGCGTGAGTCTGCGAGCGCCTGCTCGCGCAGCGCCTCGTGGGCGCGCCCCGACCAGTACAGCCACGGCGGACGATAGTCTGATCGCGGGAAGTTCGCCGCGGCGCCCTCGAAGACGCGCACGGTCTCGGCGTAATTGGCGCTGCGGTAGGCCCACCAGCCGATCTTCCAGGCCGCGCGCTCGGCGTAGTGCCCGGTCGGGAACTTCTCGTACATTTCCCGGAAGGTGTTTTCGGCGTTGTCGTCGTCGCTTTGGAGAATGTACTGGGTGGCGAGATTGTTCAGCGCCTCCTCGGCCCAGCTCTGGTTCGGGAACTCGGCGACGATACGGCGAACGGTGCGGAGGTATTCGTCGTAGCCGCCGAGCTCGCGCGTCGCCACGGCGTAGAAGTACAACGCCTCACCCTGACGCGCACCCGTGCTGATGAAGGGACGCACCCCGTCGCGCGCGTTGCGCGTTCGCTTGAGGAAGTAGTCGCACTCAGCGAGGCGCAGCTGCACGACCTCGCGGTCGTCGTCGCGCGCCATGGCGCGCAGCCCGTCGAATACCGGCCGCGCCTGCGCGTAGCGCTTGGCGCCGAACAGGCGCTCGGCCCGTCCCAGTTCCAGCTTGAAGCGGTTCGAGCCGGGAGCGATCGGCGCGAGAGGCAGGCTCTCCAGCTCGCCGCCGGCGATCGGCGCCAAGTCGCTGAACGGAAATTCGTAGACGACGCGCGAGTAGGCTTCGGTGGCTTTGTCCAGATGGCCGGCGGCCCTGGCGGCGCGGCCGAAGCGCATCAGCACCTCGTCGGGCGCGGTCGACCTGGTCTTCGACAGGCGCTCGTAGACCTGCATCGCGGCATTCTGATCGTTGAGCGCCTCGTCGCACTCAGCCTCGCGCAGCGCCGCCGCCTCAAGGAGATAGCCGACGGGCTCCTTGGCCTCCAGCTCCTGGAAGGTGTGGCGGGCATCCGAGGCGCGTCCGAGCCGCAGCTCGGCGAGCCCCTGGTAGTATTCCGCGTAGTGGCCGAGGGGCCCCTGGCGGACCGGAGGCTGCATGAAGATCGGCAGCGCCTTGGCGAAGTTCGAGTCGACCTCGAGCTTGACGCCGATCGCGAAATCGCTGAGCGCCCCAGTGCGGACACCGCGCGAGACCGGCGCCAGCCAGAGCTGAGACAGCTCGCTGGGGAGACGAGGGTGGCTCGTCGGCTTCAGCACGACGGCGGCGGCGGCCGGCGGCGGCTGTTGCGCGCGCGGCGCCACACCGGGTGCCAGCAGCACGGCGATCAGCGTGAGTCCGAGGCCGTTCTTCGTTCGCACGATCAAAGTTCTAGGGTTCTAGGGTTCTAGGGTTCTAGGGTTCTAGGGTTCCGAGTTCTGAGTTCTAAGTTTTGCGTTCTCAACCAAACAGCCCCGCATCGCCATCCGCGAGCGTGCGTACCAGCTCGTCGTGAAAGTAGTCGGCGCGTTCGCGCACGTGGGTTGGCACGCGCTCCTCGTACATGACCCGCGCCCGCGTGATTTCGCCGCCGAGCCGCGTCGCGAGATCGCGATCGCGCCGTCCGTCGATCACCGCCGGCTCGTGGTACAGCTTGATCTCGGACACGAGCAGCCGCGCGTAGCGCCGCGCCGAGATTTCTTCTTCCCCGCTCGCGCCGTCTACCCCGTTGGCGCCGTCAACGATCTCGCGCGACGGCCCGGCGCCGGCTCCGGCGCGTTGCGTCAGCGCGCGCGCCGTCTTGAACGCCGTCAGCGCTTCGAGCGAGCGCGCAGCGTAGCGGGCAAGCAACTGGACGTTGGCCGTTCGTTGCTCCAGATACGTCGTTCCGGCGTCACCAACGTCGGCGTACAGAAAGGCGACCTCCGAGCCGGCGATGGCAATGGGAACCACCAGCGATCCTGAGGGCGTCTCCTGCGCCGCTTCATCCGATCCCGGAGCGCGCCAGTGATGCCGGCGCCCGCCGCGACTGAGCCAGATGTCGGCGCTGGCCGCTTCCGAGCGGGCGGCGGTCACGAGCGCATCGAGAACGCCGGTCAGCGATCGCGCCGCGTCGATCCGTCGCATGCCGTCGAGAAGGCGCCCGGCCGACGATGGGTCAAAGCCGGGCCGCTCGTCTGCAGGCGCCGGTTCCGCAGGGGCTGGCGGCGCCGCGGCCGCTGCGGCCGCGATCTCGAAGGCTCGGCGCTGGACCTCCTCCTCGACCTCGCCCCGAAGGCGCTCGGTCAGGGTATCGAAAGCTCCGGTGAGCCGTTCCTCAAAGGTCATTGATCGGCAGTATTCGTATCGGCAAATTCGATCGAAAGCAGCAGCTTCCACCAGGCTCGGTCGACTGAGCCTGAGACACGCATGCCAAATCGAGCGCGAAGGGTGGAGGCGGGGGGATTCGCACCCCCGTCCGAAGATGTAAGACCGAAGGCATACTACGTTGCGTAGCCGCTCCTGTTGTTTCGCCCCTGGCGTGAAGGAGCGACGGAAACCGCCAGGGACTAGCCCCGAAAAATCTCATTGCCGCCGTCCGAGACAGCCGACGGCAACCAGCCTACTGAATGACGTTCAATTTCCAGCCCGTAGGTTGACTAGAGTGAACGCTCGCGGGGATTAAGCCGCGAGAGCGAGCTGCGTGTTCGCAGTTGTGGTTTTCCACCGGATTTACGAGTCAGTGGAGCTCGGCAACGCATCCTTCGACCATCAACCTCCGTCGAAACTAGTCGCCCCCGTGTGAAATTCCATTGTACGGCCCCGGCCCGCTGACTACAATCTCGGCGGTGCACTTCGTCTACATCGTTCGCTGCAAGGACGGCACGCTGTACACGGGCTACGCGCGCGACCCGAAGGCGCGCGTCAAGGCGCACAACGCCGGACGGGGCGCGCGATACACGTCGGGCAGGCGGCCGGTCAGGCTGGTCTACGCGGAGTCGTTCGAAGCGGCCGGAGATGCTCTGCGGAGGGAGATGGCGTTGAAGCGGTGGAGCCGCGCCGAGAAGGAAATCCTGATAGGTCGCCGGCGCCCCCGCTCGAAGCGAACGAAAGGCGCCGGCGGATCGAACTAGGCGACGCGAACGTTCTCGCCGCGCGGTCCCTTGGGACCCTGGCCCTTTTCGAACGTCACGGCCTGACCTTCACGCAGGTCGTCGAACCGGGTGTCGGCGCAGGCCGAGTTGTGGAAGAAGTACTCGTTGCCGTCGCTCGCCAGGATGAAACCGAAACCCTTGTCGCTGACGAGCCGCTTGATCGTGCCGTTCATAGGTGCCATTGCGAATCTCTCCTTGAGACGT
>DATASG010000240.1:0-9626 GCA_036269295.1 Vicinamibacterales bacterium
CTCGACGGCAAGACCGGCGAGTTGTTGTGGGCGCACAGCCTGCGGGAAGGGCGGCGCGCCGGCGTCTCGCCGCGGCAGCTGTCCGGGCGCGGTCTCTCCTAGGCATGCTCCGGCAGCGCCCGTGCGCCTGGCGCGGTCTCCGCGGGCGCAGCGGTTTTCTTGATCGTGAACGTCCCGATCAGAGCGCCGCCATCTCCGGCTCGACGGCGCGCGTGCGCAGCGGCTCGCTGCGCAGCACCAGGTGCAGCAGCACCGAGGCGATCATGATCACGGCGCTGCAAACGAAGATCAGGTGCAGGCCGCTGGCGAGCGAGGCTCGGACGTTGTCGAACAACGTCTGCAGCAGCGCCGGTCCGCCTGGAAAGCGGCTGAACGCGGCCTCCATCTGCGTTCGTACCTGGACCAGCAGCAGCGGGTTGGCGAAGTACGGCAGCGCCGCCGCTGGCACGTGCGCCGGCCTCGACTGCTCGAACGCGGTGTGATAGCGCGTCAGCATGATCGAACCGAACGCGGCGACCCCGACGGTGGCGCCAATCGATCGAAAGAAGATCGTCGACGAAGTGGCGGCGCCCATCTGCCGACGGGGCGCGACGTTCTGCACCGCCAGCGTGTAGACCGGCTGCAGCAGTCCCATGCCCAGGCCAGCGATCACCATGCCGGAGGCGACATAGATCCGGTGCGTGTCCACGCCCATCGTTGCGAAGACGACCATGCCCGCCGCGACCAGCATCGAGCCGGCGATCGCGACTGCCTTGTAGGTGCCGGTCCTCGAGACCGTCTGTCCGCCGACGATGCTGCCGACGACCGCGCCCATCATCAGCGGCGTCAGCAGGCTGCCGGATTGCGTCGCCGACACGCCGAGCACACCCTGCATGAACAGCGGCAGGTAGATGATGACGCCGAACATCCCGACGCCGAGCACGAAGGCGCACACCGAACAGATCGAGATGATCGGGTCGGTGAAGAGGACGAGCGGGATCACCGGCTCCGACGCCTTCGATTCGGCGTACAGAAACAGCGCCAGCATCAGCGCCGACAGCGCCAGCAGCGATTCGACGCGCACCGACGACCAACCGTACTGCGTCGCCCAGGTCAGCGCCAGCAGCAGCGGAACGACCGTGCCGACCAGCGTCGCGAACCCGGCCCAGTCCAGCCGCCGCGAGGCGCCGCGCGGCTTCAGGTGCGGAAACTCGAAGTAGATGGCCGCCACCGCCACCGCGCCGACCGGCAGGTTGACCCAGAAGCAGGCGCGCCACGACCAGTTGTCGGTGAGCCAGCCGCCCAGCGTCGGGCCGAAGATCGAGGCGACGCCCCACACCGCCGCAAACAACCCTTGATAGCGCCCGCGTTCGGCCGGCGAGAAGATGTCGCCGACGATCGTGAACAGCAGCCCAATCACCATGCCGGCGCCGACGCCCTGCAGGCCGCGGAACAGAATCAGCTGGCCCATGCCGTCGATCGGCAGGAAGGTCAGCGTCCCGGCGGCGCCGCAAAGCGCCGACGTCGCGGTGAAGAGCGTGGCGCCGAGTAGAAAGAATGGCTTGCGGCCGTGGATGTCCGACAGGCTTGCGAAGATCGGCACCGACACCGTCGAGGTCAGCAGGTAGGCAGTCGCGATCCAGGGATAGCGATCGAACCCGGACAGCTGCGCGATGATGCGCGGCTCTGCGGTCCCGACGATCGTCTGATCGATCGCGGCCAGCAGCGCGGCCAGCAGCAATCCCGTCATCGTGCCGACAAGCTGAGGTCGCGTCAGCCGCACGATACCCGAAGTGTGGTACTCCGTCTCCGCCGCAGCTGTCACAGACAGACGCTCCTCATTCGGGTCATCCGCGCACTCCGCGCAATCCGTGGATCCGCCGCCTCACGGTTCCGGGCAGTATTTCATGTCCCCGCCCCGGCGTCGACCGGTGACTGAACGCCGGTTTCACGGCGTTTGTCGCGATGCTGTCGTGCGTGGCTGGGCGGTAACGCCTGGCCCGGTCGAGGGTGTCGACCGATTCCTGCTGCAGGCAAGGACAGACGCGCTAGCGGCGCGCCGCGGCGCAGAGCTCCTGAAGGCGCCAGGGCTCGGCATGGATCAGCGCCTCGGCGGCGACGGCGCTGACCGGTTTGGAGAAGTAGAACCCCTGCGCGTACTCGCAGCCGATCGCCAGCAGCTGAGAGAGCTGGTCGGTCGTCTCCACGCCTTCGGCGACGACGTCCATGCCGAGATTGTGGGCAAGCGCCACGATCGCGCGGACCATCTCCGCGCCATGCGGGTCGCCGCCCATCCGGCTGACGAACGAGCGATCGATTTTCACCGTGTCCGCCTGCAGCCGATGCAGGTAGCTCAGCGACGAATAGCCGGTGCCGAAATCGTCCAGGCTCCACTCGACCCCCAGGCGCTGCATCCGCCGCAGCGTCGCTTCCGCGGCCCAGACATCGGTGATGAAGGCGCTCTCCGTGATCTCCAGCTTCAACCAGGAGGACTCCAGCCCCGTCTCGCGCATCACCGCCTCGATCTCGTCGGCGAGATCGAGCTGCGCCAGCTGCCGGCTCGAGACGTTGACGCACATGATGACCGGAGCTTTCGGGCCCAGGCGTGCCTGCCAGTCCACCATTGTGCGGCACGATTCGAACAGGATGATCCGTCCGAGCTGCCGGATCAGGCCGGTGTCCTCGGCAACTGGAATGAACTCCACCGGGCTGATCAGCCCGCGTTCCGGATGCCGCCAGCGCGCCAGCGCTTCGAAGCCGCTGATGCGGCCGGTGGCCAGCGCCACGATCGGCTGGTACACCACCTCGAACTCCTGGCGGTCGATGGCGTGGCGCAGGTCCGTCTCCATCTGCAGCCGCGACACCGCGCGCTCGCGCATCGCCGGATCGAAGAGCTCGCACGACGTCGCCGCCTCGCCTTTCGCTCGGTGGAGGGCGATCGCCGCATCCTGCAGCACGTCCTCGGGACGAACGTAGCCGGTCGTGCTGACCGTGATCCCGACCGCCGCTGACGTGAACACCTGATGGCCGTCGATGTCGAACGGCTCCAGCAGCGTCGCTCGAAGGCGCTCGGCCAGCTTCACCGCGTCGCTGACGTCGACGATGTCCTCCAGCAGGATCGTGAACTCGTCGCCGCCGAGACGCGCCAGCGTGACGCTCGGCTGCGGTTGCACCCCGGACTCCGGCGTCGACAGCGCCAGCTGCAGGCGTCCCGCGACCGCGACCAGCAGGCGATCCGCCGTCAATGGCCCCAGGCTGTTGCTCACTGCCTTGAAGCGATCGAGGCCGAGAATCACGAGCGCGAACAGTTCGTCCTGACGCCGCTGCGTCCGCGCAATCGCGCGGTCGAGCAGGTCGACGAACAGGAGCCGGTTCGGCAGGCCCGTCAACACGTCGGCGACCTTGGCGTCGGTGACATCGGTGAGCGACCCCGCCAGCCGCGTCACCTTGCCTTCAGCGTCCCGCACCGCGGCGCCGCGGCACAGCATCCAGCGGAATAGGCCGTTGCGGTGCCGGATCCGATGCTGGCTCTCGTAGTGGGCGGTCCCCTCGGTCAGGTGCGCCCCGACCTCCTCGGTCACCCGTTTGATGTCTTCGGGATGGACGCGCGTGAACCATTCGTCGAGGCTGACGCCGATTTCGGACTCCTCGTATCCCAGCATCGCCTTCCAGCGCGGCGACCAGTGCACCTCGTTCGACGCCAGGTTCCAGTCCCATAGTCCGTCGTTGGCGCCGCGCGCCGCGAGCGCGTACCGCTCCTCGCTGACCCGGAGATCCTCGACCGCCCATTTGTGGGACAGATGCGTCCGGATGCGGGCGACCGCGACCTGAAAGTCGATCGGCTTGGTCACGTAGTCGTTCGCCCCGCGGCGAAAGGCTTCGACGATGTCCGCGCCCTGCGTGCGGGCGGTGACCATGATCACCGGCAGCTCGGTCTGTGAACGGGTCTCGCGGAGACGGGCGAGGACATCGAGCCCGCTCATCCCCGGCATCTCGACATCCAGCAGCACGATGTCGAACGCGCGGCTGCCAGCCAGCGTGAGTGCGTCGTCGCCGCCGACCGCCACCTCGACCAGGAAACCCTGCCTCACGAGCCGGCGTGACAGCGCGTCCCGATTGGCCTCGCTGTCGTCGACGACGAGGACGGATCCCTGCCGGGTCACTGGACCACGGCCTTCAACAGCGCGTCGATCTTCCCGAGCAGCTGCTCGAAACGGACCGGTTTGGTGTCGAAATCGTCGGCGCCGGCAGCGAGCGCGAGATCGCGGTCGTTGGTCATCGCGTGGGCACTCAAGACGATGACCGGAATGCGTCGGGTGATGCTGCCGCGTTTGAGTTGTCGGGTCGCCTCCCATCCGTCGATGCCGGGCAGACCGAGGTCCATGAGGATCAAATCCGGCCGCTCCAGTTGGGCCGTCGCCACCGCCTGCTGGCCGTCGCCGGCAGACAGAATGCGGTATCCGCGGCGTTCGAGACGCCGTGAAAGCGCGTCGCGGCTTGGCTCGTTGTCATCGACCACCAGGATCGTCGCCGCCGATCCCGCGCTCATGCCAGTCCCGCGACGCCGGCCGCCTTCGACAATTCGACGCTCTCGTCGATCACTTCCAGCGGCAGCTGGACGACGAACGTCGACCCCTCGCCGGGGCGGCTCTCGACGCTCACCGATCCGCCCATCAGCTGGCAGAAACGCGACACGATCGCCAGCCCCAGTCCGGTGCCGCCGTACTTCCGCGTCGTCGTCACGTCGGCCTGGGTGAATGCGTCGAAGACTTTCTCTGTTTGCTGCGGGGTCATGCCCACTCCGCTGTCGATCACGCTGAAACGGACGAGCGCTCGACCGCCGACCGTGACCCGCTGCACGTCGAGCGAGATCGCGCCGTCGCGCGTGAACTTGCCGGCGTTGCTGAGCAGGTTGAGCAGAATCTGGCGTGTCTTCATGAAGTCCGCGACCATCGATCCCACATCGTCTCCGCAGCGCACGGTCAGGACGTTGTTGCGCTGCTCCACCAGCGGTCCGACGGTATCGAGCAGGTCGTCGATCATCGCGCCGATGTCGAACCGCTCCAGCGAAAGCGTCATCTTGCCGGCCTCGATCTTCGACAAGTCGAGGATGCCGTTGATCAGGTCGAGCAGGTGCTTGCCTGCGGACTGAATCTTCTGCAGGTCGGCGACCGATCCCTGGCGGTCCTGATCGCCGGCTTCTTCCTGCAACAGCTCGCTGTACAGAATGATCGCGTTCAACGGCGTGCGCAACTCGTGGCTCATGCTGGCGAGGAAATCGCTCTTGGCGCGGGTGGCGGCCTCCGCCTGCCCCTGGGTCACGCGCAGCTGATCCACCAGCTTGGCGAGCTGTTCCGCGTTTTGCCGTTCCGTCTTGTGGGCCTGCTCGAGATCCCGCGTGTAGCGCGCCAGCTCTCGCTCGGATCGTTTGCGCTCGATGCCGAGGGCGATGCCGTCGGCGACCACCGCCATCGCCTCGAGCGCCGATCGCGAGAATCTGCGGCGCGCGTAGATCGCCATGACTCCCAGCAGCTTGCCGTCGAGCAGCAGCGGGTAGCCGGCAAAGGCGACCATCCGTTCGCGCTGCACCCAGTCCGGATCCCCGATCTGCGGATCGACGTTGGCAGCGATGTCGAGCTGTCGCCGCCGCTCGGCGGCGATCGCACCGATCGTGAAGTCGCCGACCGGCACCCGCTGCAACGCCCCGTCCAGGGCGGCGTGCGCGCCGGCCCCGGCCTGGAGCTCGAGCATCGGCTCGTGTTCGTTGAGCGTCCAGATCCGCACCAGCCCGCCGTCGAGATGCTGAGCCAGCGCCCCGGCGCACTGCTCGAGCATGGCGCGCGAATCGGTGCCCTGCGTCAACGCCAGCCCCACCGCCGCCGTCAGCGAGGCGAGCGACATTCGTTCTGCCAATGCCGCTTCGGCCTGCCGGCGCTCGGTGATGTCGCGCATGTAACCGGCGAACATCGCCGACCCCTCCGACGAGATCGGCGCGATCGCGACTTCGACCGGAAAAATCTCGCCGCCTTTGCGGATCGCCGACAGCTCGAGTCGCCGGTTCAACACCGCGGTTGGCGCGCTCGTGAAGTAGCGGGCCAGACCTTCAGCGTCGGATCGGACGTGATCCTCGGAAACGATGAACTCGGCCAGCGGCTTGCCGACCGCTTCCGCCGCCGTGTAGCCGAATGTCCGCTCCGCCGCTGGATTGAATTGGACGATGCGACCGGACTCGTCCATCAGAATGACGCAGTCGAGCGCCACATCGAGAATGCCGTCGTTGCGGGCCCAGGCGTTTTTCGCGTCGGTCTCCGCCTGCTGGCGGGTTCGAATCTCCTGCTCGAGCGTCGCCGTCCGCTCCGCCGTCTCGCGCATCTCCTTGACGCTGCGGAGGCAGGAGACCACGAGGAAGACGTCCTCGAAGATTACCCAGGCCGCGTGTTCCAGCCAGCGCCATTGGCTGGCGACGAGCACGCCGTACACCGACTGCGGCCAGAACGCCCCGCGCAGCATGTGATCGAGCGCGACCACGATGGTCGCCGGCACCAGCACGCGCCAGTCGCGGTAGAACGCGAGAAAGGCGAGCGAGCCGAAGACGTGAAAGTGTGTTTCGAGGCGGCCGCCGGTCAGGTGGATGAGCAGCGCGCCCATCAGCATCTGCGCCACGGCGATCGTGTAGCGCGTCGAGGGACGGCCCGGGCGAAACAGTCCCAGCAGAGCCGGGAACAGGCTGATAATCCCGCCCACCACGATGGCGGCCCAGACATGGACGTGCGTACGGCTGACGGAGCCGGACCAGGCCAGCGGCGACACCCAGAGCGCGAACACGATGCCCGCGATCCATTGAAAACCCATCAGGCCAGCGAACAACCGGTCGGTGGACTTGTAGATGTCGCGCTGATACGAGGTGTACAGCTCGCCCGCTCGACGCTCTACCGCGAGCGTGGAATCGAGGGTCATGAGATCAGTTCCCGGAGGCAAAGAGAGGGCAGCCGAAGACGTCCGTCGCCTTGCGGTCCGGTTCCCCGCCGTTCAGCAGGGCCACCAGCGATCGGCGTCCGGCGTTGTCGCCGGCGTGCGATCGCGAGCCCGTGATGCCGCCGCTGAAGCGGAGCGCGCCATCGCCGTCGTACAGCAGCGTCTGACCAGACGTGGCGCTGCCGAATCGTCGCGCCTCGCGACCGTCGTCGTCGCGCACGAGGGTGACGCCGGGAATCGCCGCCGCGGTCTTCCACAGGTCGGACTGCACCCAGTCGTTCGAAAATCCTTGCGGTTTGAGGAAGACCACGTAGGTGCTCGGGCGTGTCCGGGCACGCGCGAGCACCTCGGCGAGCTCGGCGAGGCTCGCCGGCGTGCAGGAGCATTGCGGATGCGCCAGCAGGATTAACGTCGGTAGACCTGCCGTACGTGCGAGCGCGCTGGCGTCCGGCCAGCGGGGCGGGGCATTGGCCTCTTCGCCCGGAGCATTGTCGTATTTCCAGAGGGCGGACAGGCCGGTGGCGGCCGCACCGAGCCACACAGCCGTCGCCAGATAGAGCCACGGCGTCCTGCTCATTGATGATTTGGCCATGAGCGTTGTTTCTGTGAGCACTTATACGACTTAGTAGTGCAAATGAGACACCAACTCGACAGTCGGAAATAGAACCCACCAGTTTTCAGCGATTTACGCGTGGCCTCGGAAGGGCAAGCCGGAAGGTCAGATCTTCGCCGTCGAACCGTTTTGAGACACTCTCGCGACGGATCTGATCAAACTGAGTCCGTAACAGACTTACTTATAGGCTGATACGGCGATGTGTTCCAAACGGGCTCACGCAATGCCCGGATTGAACACTCCCCGCCTACGGCGTGATCGATACGGGCGCAAGGCCGGCCGCGGCGAGCTTCGTATTCACGGCCGGCAGATCTAGCGTCCTGATGGCAGCCCACTTCATCATCGCGAACGCTCCGGCGGTCCGGGCCGTCGTGATGGCCTTCAGCTGCACTGTCGTCGGACGGACGTCCGCGCCTTGGAGGATGTTCATCACGCCAGCCAGGCTCGCGCTTGCGCCGGCCAGGGTCTCAGCCCCTGCCGACGCGCCACCGGCGAGCGCCAGCACCTTCGTGTCCAGCGAGTCCAGCGATTCGGCCACGCCGCCGCTGGCGCGGCTCCGGCGCGCGGCGATCTGCTCGTGCATGCCCCGCGCCTGGTGCGCGGCTGCTCGCGCGTCGAGCGCGCCGTAGTACAGCGCCTTCGACAACGAGTACACCTGCTGCATCGCCAGCGCCGGCGTTTTGACGCGCGGATCCGGCTTGACCACGATCGGCTGCGAGTAGCTCTTGCCGTTCACGGTCAGCTTCACCGTGAACCCTCCAGGGTTCACCCACGGCGTCGTCGGCGAGGCGATCGTGTTGTGGCCGATTGCCGCCATCGGCAGGTTCGGCCCGCCGATCGTGCGGAGTCCTTCCGGCTCTGGCTCCATCGGTGGGAGCGGCTGGTAGTGGACGTCCCATGTGAACCGGTGCATGCCAGCGGACGCGGACAACGCAGCCAGCGGCCGGTACCAATACAGGGGAAGCGTGCTCGTCGCCGGATCGGGCGCGAACACCCTGTCGGTGCTCGAGTACTCGCGCACCCGTTTGCCGTCGGCGCCGAAGATCTCCAGCGTCACCGGGCCGGTGGCAGCGGATTTCAAGTAGTAGTCGATGATCGCGCCCTCAGGCGGATTGGGCCCGGCCGGTTCGTCGGGCGGCATCGGCGTGTCCGTGTTCGTGTTCCACCGTACGCGCAGCGCCGGCTGCGGTTTGAAGAGGATCACGTCTCGCTCGGCTGGCGCCGTCCCGCCGCCGATCGCTTCGGCGATCTCGCGCAGCGGGTTGACGTCGTCGAGAATCCAGATGCCGCGGCCGTGCGTGCCGACCACGAGGTCGTCGTCTTTGATCACCAGATCCCGCACCGACGAAGCGGCCATGTTCAGCCGCAGCGACTGCCAGTGATCGCCGTCGTCAAAGGACACGTAGACCTGCGCCTCCGAACCGGCGAACAGCAGCCCCCGGCGTTTCGGATCCTCGCGCACCACGCTGACAGGGGCGCCGCCGGGGATGCCGTTGACGATGGCCGTCCAGGTCTTGCCGCCGTCGTGGGTGCGGTAGATGTGCGGGTTCATGTCGTCGAGGCGCAGCGTGTTCACCGCAGCGTAGGCGGTGAGCGCGTCGAAGCGGCCCGGGTCGATGGTGAACACCTTCATGAACGCTGAAAGCTCCGGCGGCGTGACGTTCGTCCACGTCAGGCCGCCGTCGGCCGTCGTGGCAATGACACCGTCATCGGTCCCGATCCAGATGCGGTTGACGTCGCGATAGGACGGCCCGATCGTGTAGATCACCTGCGCCGGAATCGAGCCGCGTTCGTGCGATCGCACGTTCGACGCATAGATGCCGACATTCTTCGGGACATCCCAGGTTTCGCGCGTCAGGTCGGGGCTGATCTGCTTCCAGTTGATGCCGCCGTCGAGCGTCTTCCACAGCACGTTGTTGCCATAGAAAAGCGCACGCTTGTCGACGGTCGAGAAGACGACCGGCTGCGTGCGGACCGTGCGGTATTCTGGCCTCGCCGCCGCAGCCGGACCACCTCGTCCACGTCCGGCGACGGTCGGGCCGACATTCGACACCTGGCC
>DATASG010000241.1:0-14755 GCA_036269295.1 Vicinamibacterales bacterium
GATCGGTTCGAGCCGGGCACCAATCTGCGGGCCTGGCTGTTTACGATTCTCCACAACACCGCCCTGAACCGCGCGCGCGACCGAGCGCGTGATACGGTGGCGGTGGACAGTGAGATCGTGGACCAGGCGGCCGACACGGCGGCGCCGGGCGGGTCGTCGGCAGGAGCCGCCGAAACGCCCGAGTCGCTGCTGATTCGCGCGACGCTGGCGCCCGAACTGCAGGCGGCGATCGACGCGCTGCCCGAGGCGTTTCGCCAGGCGGTGTGGTTACGGGACGTGGAAGAATTTTCGTACGGCGAAATTGCGGTGATGCTGTCGATTCCGATCGGCACCGTGATGTCGCGCATCTCCCGCGGCCGGCACCTGTTGTTCGACGCGCTGAAGGAATCGTCCGTCGCCCATCGTCAGCCACCGGTTGGCGTCGCTGGAACGTAGGGCGTAACCGGGACCGACGACCGAACCAACGACTGAGACCCGACCGACGCCGGTGACTGAGACTATGGCCTGTGATCGCATCGACCCGCTCGTGACGCCGTTCGTCGACGGCGAGCTGCCCGACCCGGACCGCCGCGTGGTCGAGGACCATCTGCGTGTCTGCCCGCCGTGCCATTCTCGCGTGGCCGCAGAGCGGGAAGTGCACGCCCTGATTCGCGCCTGCGTGCCGGCGCTGCAGAAGGCCGATGCGCCCGACGCGCTCCACGCCCGCTGCTGGGCGATGGCGCGCCTCAAGGCCGAGGCCGACCACGCCGCGTCACCGGTCCCGGCGCCGCCGGTCGCGATGCCCAAACGGCTCGCGCCTTACGCGCTCGCGGCCTCGCTGGCGATCGTCGTCGGCGGCGCGTTCGTCTATCAGGCGACCGACAAGTCGTCGCGCGTGATGGCGGCCGAGCTGACCGCCGACCACCTGAAATGCTTCGCCATGAATCGTGCCTTCGGCATGCATGTAGGAGCGGCCGCAGTCGAGAGCTCGATGGCCGAGGTCTTCGACTGGCGCATGCACCTGCCCGGCGATCCGGGCAAGGCCGGGCTCGAGCTGATCGGTTCACGCGAGTGCCTTTACGGCGAAGGCGAGATCGCGCACATCATGTATCGACATCAGGGACATCCGATGTCGCTCTTCATGCTGCCGAAGGCGGCGCGCACGGAAGGGCTCGTCGAGGTGCTCGGCCACGAGTCCAAGATCTGGTGCGTGAACGGGCGCACCTTCGTGCTCGTTTCGCGGGAGCCGCGCGTAGAGGTCGAGCGCGTAGCGTCCTTTGTTCAAGCGTCGCTTCATTAGGTACTTACTGATGATCAAATGGATGGTGGCGGCGGTCGGGTGTCTGGCGCTGGCGCTGCTGACCTTGAATGTCTCGTCCGAGACACACTTCGATGAGGTCGCCGCGTCAAGCGCCGCGCCCGGTGCGCCGGCGACGATGGCGTGCGCGGCGAACGCGAAGCCTGCGAACCTGAACTTCACGTTGAAGGATGTCGACGGCAAGGATGTGAAGCTTGCTTCGCTCAAGGGTAAGGTCGTGCTGCTCGATTTCTGGGCCACCTGGTGCGGCCCCTGCAAAATCGAGATCCCCTGGTTCATCGAATTCCAGAAGAAGTACGGCGCGGCCGGGCTGCAGGTGATCGGCGTCTCGATCGACGACACCCAGGCCAAGCTCAAGCCTTACGTGGCGCAGATGAAGATGAATTACCCGGTGCTGCAGGGGCTCGACCACGACGACGTGCAGGATGCCTACGGGCCGATGTTCGGCGTGCCGGTGACGGTGGTGATCTCGCGCGACGGCAAGATGTGCGCGAAGCACGTCGGCCTGTCGTCGAAGGACGCGTTCGAAGCCGAGATCAAGTCGCTGCTGTAGTATGATCGGAGCAATGTTGAAGGGATTCACGCACGCGCGGCTGGCCTGCGGATGTCGGGTCGCGTTTCGCGACGGCGTCGAAGGCAGCCCGGTCACAGTCGTCGTCGATCAAAAGTCGCCGGCGTGTACGCTATCGCTGCACGTGAGTGGCTTGCCGATGTTCGACTACCGTGAGGCGCTGCGTCCGCCGACCCGCGTCGGTCCGCCCGAAGAAGAAGAGTTCGAAGAAGAGAACTGAGCGCCGAGGCGCTCTGCCTGCAACCGTCTCGTCTCCTCGCCCATCATCTCCAGACAATCGACCAGATATCGCTCCACGACTTCGAGCTCTCGATCGTCGTAGCGCGATGCGAGCTTGAGCGCCGCGCGCCCCAGGCCTTCGAACAGCGGCGCGACGCGCTCGTGCGCGGTCGGGGCCGCGGTCACGACCACGCGGCGGCGATCACGGGGGTCGCGCTCCCGGAAGGCGAGGCCAGCCCCTTCGAGCCGGTCGATCACCCCGGTGATGGCGCCGCTGGTCAAGCCGGTGAGCGTCGCCAGCTCGCCGGCCGTCACCGGATGGTCCGCTTCGGCGATGAACCCGAGGCACTTGTGATCGGTGGCGGCGATGCCGAGGCAGTCGGCGACGGTTTGATGAAAGACGATGGTCCGGGTGCTGAGCTCGCGCCCGAGCTGGACCCCGATGCGCTCGACCAGGCGACTGCGGCGGGAGCTCGTCATGTTGTTGACAATATACCTCACTCGCTAATAATCTTAGCGACTAAGTTATCTGGCTCCGCTAGAATAAGCCTTCATCACATCCTTATGAGCGTGGCTCCGATTCACGATCTGGAACGCCTGCGCATCGATCGCGACGCGGCCCCGCGGCGCCCCTGGCTGCTTTGGGGCATCATCGCGGTGCTGTTCGCGGCCGGCGTGGTGGCGTATCCGCGAGGCCGGGCCTATGTCGCCGAGCAGCAGGCGCCCGAGGTCGAGGTCGCGCGGGCGACCCAAGTTGTTGCCACGGCCGGCGGCTCGACCGATTTGCCCGTCCTGGTCGCGACCGGGTACGTTGTCGCGCGTCACAGCAGTGACGTGGGCGTAAAAACGGGCGGACGCCTGGCGCGTCTCAAGTTCGAGGAGGGGACGCGCGTGCGGAAGGGCGAAGTGATGGCGGAGATCGAGCACGCCGACGTCGACGCGCAGCTCGAGGCCTCGCGGCGCGCGGTGGCCGAGTCGGAGGCGGCCCTGGCGCAGGCGGTGGCCTCCCGCGACGAGGACAATCGTGGTTTCGAGCGCCAGCGCGCGCTCATGAAGGACGGCATCACCACCGACGCCGCGCTGACCGCCGCGCAAGCGGCTGCCGCCGTGTCGGCGGCGCGGGTGACCTCGGCCGAGGCGGCAATCGCCTCGGCGCGCGCGCGGGTGCGGGTCACCGAGGAAGCGCTGGAGAACACCAACGTGAGGGCGCCGTTTGACGGCGTCGTCATCAGGAAGCGGGCGGAAGTCGGCGAAACCGTGTCACCGTTCGGCGTGCAGGGGCAGGCATCGCGCGAGGGCGGCGCGATCGCCACCATCGCCGACCTGGACGAGCTCGAGGTGCAGACCGAGGTCAGCGAGAACAGCGTCGCCAAACTGACGGCGGCGATGCCGGCCGAGGTGAAGCTGAAGGCGTACGACGAGCAAACCTACAAGGGGCGACTGCGGCAGATCTTTCCGTCCGCCGATCGCTCGAAGGCGATCGTCGAGGTGCGGGTCACGATCCTGAACGCCGACGCTCGCGTGAAGCCGGAAATGACCGCCAGCGTCACGTTCCAGGAAGTCCGGAAGCCGGACACGGTGCCGCAGAACGCCGGCGCGCCGGCGGCGCCGATCGTCTTGATTCCAAAGCGAACGCTGACCGAGCAGAACGGGGCGCCGGCGGTGTGGGTCGTGAACGGCGGCAAGGCGGCGCGCCGATCGGTCGTGCTTGGCCGCGATCGGCTCGATCAGGTCGAAGTGCAAAGCGGCGTCCTCGCGGGCGAGGCTGTGGTCCTGAACCCGCCGCCGGGGCTGACCGATCGCGGTGTCGTTCGCCTGAAAGGAAAGTAGGGAGATGGCGCTGATCGAGCTGCGGGAGCTCACCAAGTCGTACAAACGCGACGCGATCGAGATTCCGGTTCTCGACCGGGTCTCGATCACGGTCGGCGCCGGCGATTTCATGGGGCTGATGGGGCCATCCGGCTCGGGCAAGTCGACGCTGCTGAACCTTCTGGCGGGCATCGATCGCCCGACCCGCGGCACGATCCGCATCGGCGACACCGAGATCAGCAGCCTGTCCGAGCGGGCGCTCGCCGCCTGGCGGGCCCGCCACATCGGTTTCATCTTCCAGCTCTACAATCTGATTCCGGTGCTGACCGCGTTCGAGAACGTCGAGTTGCCGCTGCTGCTCACCAGCCTGACGAAAGCGCAGCGACGCGATCACGTGATGACGGCGCTGGGCATCGTCGGCCTTGCTGAGCGCGACAGACATTACCCGCGTCAGCTCTCGGGCGGGCAGGAACAGCGGGTCGCGATCGCGCGCGCGATTGTCACCGATCCGACGCTGTTGCTGGCCGACGAGCCGACGGGCGACCTGGATGCCAAGTCGGCGGCCGAAGTGCTGACGCTGCTGCAGCGGCTGAACGAGGAGTTCAAGAAGACCATCGTCATGGTGACGCACGACCCTCACGCCGCCGAGCGCGCCTCGCACCTGCTGCATCTGGAGAAGGGCACGCTGGTCGAGCAGACGATGGCGGTTCGGTCATGAAGTTCATCACCCTGATTCTCAAGAGCGCGCGGCGCAGCAAACGGCGGACGGCGCTGACGGTGATGAGCGTCGCGATTGCGGTCTTTCTGTTCGCGTCGCTGCGCGCGGTGCTCGACGGCTTCAACGCCGGCGCCGAAGGGAGCTCGTCGACCCGGATCGTCACCCAGCGGTCGACCTCGCTGATCTTTTCGATGCCGACCAGTCACGGCGAGCAGATTAAGAGCATTCCCGGGGTGCAGGACATCACCTGGGCGAACTGGTTCGGCGGCATCTACAAGGATCCGAGAAACTTCTTCGCTCAGTTCGCGATCGAGCCCGAGAGCTACCTGCGGATCTATCCGGAAATCCAGCTGGCGCCCGATCAGCGCCAGGCGTTCCTCGACGACCGGACCGGCTGCATCATCGGCGACGGCCTGGCGAAGACCTACGGCTTCAAGCTCGGCGACAAGATCACGCTCAAGGTCGGCATTCCGACCTACGGGCGCCAGGATTTCGACTTCAACGTGCGCGGCATCTACCACAGCGCCGGCGGCTCGGTGGACAACCAGTCGATGTGGTTTCACTGGAAATACGCGGACGAACGGTCGGTGGTCAAGGGCCTGGTCGGCTGGTACGTGATGAAGATCGCCAACCCCGATCACGCCGCGGAGGTGTCGGCGGCGATCGATCACACCTTCGCCAACTCGCCGTACGAGACCAAGACCGAGACGGAGAAGGCCTTCCAGAGCTCATTCGTGTCGATGTTCGGCAACATCAACCTGCTGCTCGGCAGCATCTCGCTCGCGGTGGTCATCACCACGCTGTTTGTCGCCGGCAACACGATGGCGATGTCGGTCCGCGAGCGGACGACCGAGATTGGTGTGATGCGGACGCTCGGCTTCCCGTCGGCGACCATCTTCATGCTGATCGCCGGCGAGGGGCTGCTGATGTCGATCCTCGGCGGCATCCTCGGCGTCGGGCTGGCGCGCGCCGTCGTCAACCCCGACTTCCTCAGCGCCGGCTCGTTCATCCCCGCGATCAGCGTCAACGGCTCGAACATCATCACTGGCCTCGGGCTGAGCGTCCTGATCGGCCTGCTCGCCGGCCTCATCCCGGCGACGATGGCATCGCGCCTGAAGATCGTGGACGCGTTACGTCGTGTCGCTTAGAAGAAGGGCGTGGGGCTTAGGGCTTCGCGTGGCTCTGAATTGTGAAATCTGAAATCTCTCTATGGGTCTGATTGCCAGCTACAATCTGCGCTCGATGATCGTCCGCAAGGGGACCGCGGCGATGACCGCCGGCGGGATCGCGATGGTGGTGGCGGTGTTCGTGATGACGCTGGCGATTGCCCAGGGCTTCCGCGCCACGCTGGTCTCGAGCGGCTCGCCGCAGAACGCGATCATCCTCAGGAAGGGCGCCACCGCCGAAACGGTCAGCGCGGTGCTGCGGTCCGACGTGCCGATACTCGAGGCGCTGCCGCAGGTGGCGCGCGGCGCCGACGGCCGGCCGCTCGCCTCGAGCGAGCTGGTCGTGATCATCGCGCTGCCGCGGCAGTCCGACAATCAGCCGGCCAACGTCCCGGCGCGAGGCGTCGGTCCGAAGGCGTTCGAGGTCCGCGACAACCTGACGTTCGTCGAGGGGCGCCGCTTGTCGCCGGGCACGCGCGAGATCAACGTCGGCAAAGCCGCCGTCGGCCGCTTCAAGGGGCTTACGCTCGGCAGCGACGTCAAGTTCGGCAGCGCCAGCTGGAAAGTGGTCGGCGTGTTCGCCGCCGACGATGCCGCGTTCGAGTCGGAAGTGTGGGGGGACGTCGACCTGATGATGCCGGCATTTCAGCGCGACGGTTACCAGTCGATGACGGTCAAGCTCGCCGATCCCTCGATGTTCGACGCGTTCCACGCCTCGATTGACGGTGATCCTCGCTTGTATCTCGAGGCGCAGCGCGAGCAGGACTATTACGCCGAGCAGTCGCGCGCCCTGACCACCGTGATCCGGGTGTTCGGCACCTTCGTCACGTTCATCCTCGCGATCGGCGCGGTGTTCGGTGCCATGAACACGATGTACGCAGCGGTTGCCTACCGTACCCGCGAGATCGGCACGCTGCGGGCGCTCGGTTTCCCGCCCTTCCGCATCGTCACCGCATTTCTGGCCGAGTCGGTGGCGCTGGCGGTGATCGGCGGCGTGATTGGCTGCGCGCTGGCGCTGCCGGTGCACGGGCTGTCGACCGGCACGACCAATTTCAGCAGCTTCAGCGAAGTGGCGTTCAAGTTCAAGATCACACCGGGCCTGCTGCTGGGCGGCCTGGTGTTCTCCGCGGTGATGGGAGCGGTCGGCGGCCTGCTCCCGGCGATACGCGCGGCCCGGATTCCAGTCGCCCGCGCCTTGCGAGAAATCTAATCGTGCTGCCGAACTTTGTTCAGATGTCCATTTTCTGGCTGGTGCAGGCGTCGGCACTGCTGGTCTTCACGGTGCCGTTCCGCTGGCCGCTGGTGGGGCTCTGGGCGGTGTCGCATTTCGTGCGCGCCGTCGGCCTGACGCTGCTGTTCCACCGCTACCTCGCGCACCGGGCGTTCAAGATGAACCGGGTGGCGCGCTTGGTGTGGGCGTTCATCGGCACGGCGGCGATGCAGAAGGGACCGCTCTGGTGGGCGGGGCACCACGTCAACCACCACAAGTACGCGGACCGCGACGGCGATCCGCACAGCCCGATGGTCAGCGGCTTCTACTACGCACACATCGGCTGGTTTCTCAACGATACCAAGCACGACACGCTCGAGCCCACCAACCCCGTGATCCGTGATTTCGGCAAGGCGCCGGAGCTGGCGCTGCTCGAACGCTTCTTCTTCGTTCCGCCGGCGATGCTCGCCGCCGCCCTCTATCTCGCCGGCGGCTGGGCCTGGCTGGTGTACGGTTTCTGCCTGCCGACGATGACGCTGGCGCACGCGACATTTGCGATCAACACGGTGAACCACATGTTCGGATCGCGCCGGTTCGATACCGTCGACGAATCGCGCAACAACCCGTTCACCGCCTTCTTCGCGGTCGGCGAGGGGTGGCACAACAACCACCACCGCTATCAGCGCGCCGCCCGCAACGGCTTCTACTGGTGGGAGTACGACCTCACCTGGTACACGATCCGCGCGATGTCGCTGGTCGGTCTGGTGTGGGACATCCAGCCGGTGCCGGACCGACTCTACATCGAAGCGCGCGCGGTCAAGGCGCGCCGCGCCACCACCGCCGTCCCAAGCGTGGTCGACGCCACGGCGATGACATTCGAGCTCGCGGAAGAGCCGGATTAAGCTCGGGGTTCATCCGATTCGGATGTCCGCGACCAGCGGCAGATGATCCGACGCGACCAGCGAGAGGCGTGAGCGCGGCAGCTCGATGCCGACCACTTCCACTCTTCCCGAGTAGTAGATGTGATCGAGATGCAGCACCGGGAAGAGTCCGGGATAGGTGCGCTGCGTCCGTTTGCGCGGGAGAAAATCGCGAAGATCGACGCTGCTGAGCTTTTCGTTCAGGAGAGAGGTCGCCAGCCCGCGCATCCACTCATTGAAATCGCCCAGCACCAACTTCGGCCCGGTCACGTGCCGATCGCCCACGATCGCGGCGAGCCGCTTTGCCTGGTGGCGTCGTTCGAGCAGCGCCGTACCCAGGTGCACGTTGTAGAGATGCAGGGTGCATCCCTGAGCCGAGATGTCGACCCGCTGCAGGCGCCGCGCTTCGCAGGTCTTCCACGACAGATCGTGCTCGATGTGCGAGGTGATCGGCAGGCGGCTCAGCACCGCGTTGCCGAACTGGTGGCCGCGCCACTGCCGGGCCGGGGCCATGACCCAGCCCATACCGAGCAGGGCGCCGATCTCTTCCGCGTGGCCACCGCCGTTCGGTCCGGCGCCGACCACCTCCTGCAGCGCGACGACGTCGGCGTCGATGGCGCTGAGAACCGCCGCAATCCGCTCCGGACGAGTGCGGCCGTCGAGGCCGCGGCAGCGATGCACGTTATAGGTCGCGATGCGCAGCGCCTGGCGCGTGCCTGGATTCACTACGCTATGATAGCCCGTGCCTCGTCGAGCCTCCGCCGCCGGCGGCTGCCTGGTTTTCGCGCTGGTGTGTACGATCAGCTGCCGCGAGCGGCCGCCAATTGAACCGCTCAAGCTCGACGGCGGCATGTTGACGGTGGACAACCGATCGACGAGCGACTGGACCAGCGTCGAGATCTGGTTGAACCGGAATCACAGCGTGCGGATCGCGTCGATCCCGGCCGGCGGCCGCCAGCAGGTCCCGCTCGACGCGTTCGTCGCCGGTTTCGGCCAGCGCTTCAACTACAAGCGGACGCAGATCACGGATCTGCGTTTGAAGGCGACGCTGCCAGACGGGAAGCCGCTCGAGATCAAGAAGGAGTTCACGGTCGGCGGCCTCGAAGGCGCCTTTGGAGGGAAACGCTGATGGCTCACCTGAAATCCGAACTCGAAATCGCGTGCCCCTGCTGTCACACGGTCCTCGTCATCGACACCAACCTCGGGCGAGTGGTATCGCACCAGGAGCCGGACCGCGGCCACAAGCCGGAGCTCAGCAACGCGCAGGGGATTCTCGCGGCCGAAGCGGCGCGCCGCGAAGCGATCTTCCAGCAGTCGGTTGACTCGGAGAAGGGGCGCGGAGACGCGCTCTCGAAGCGGTTCGACGAGGCGCTGCGTCAAGCGAAGGAAGAGCCAGTGACCAAACCGCTGCGCGACTTCGATTTGGATTGATACGGATTCGATTACCCAATTACCAGACGTCAGTCGTCATCCCGCTCGCGCCAGCGGCGCTGCCACTCGTTCTCCCGCCACCATCGCCGGCCGAGGTCGAAGGCGAAGATACCGACCAGCAATACGACGATGAAGACGATTGATTCCACGAGACAGGAAAGGATAGTTGAGGCCTGGCGGACGATCAACCACTGGTCAGAGCGGGTTGCATTCAGTACACCGGTTGCATTCAACACCAAGAACACAAAGGACACACAGGCAAGCGTTTGCTCGACGTTGGAATCAGCTAGTCACGCGAATTCCAGCGGTATGGGCGACCACCGGTCGCTGCCGCGGTAGGCCACGGGTTTTCGTCCTGGAAAGGCTTTTCGGAACGCGCGGTAGCGCGCCCGCAGCCGCTCTACGCGGGCGTCCGACGAGCGCAATGGAAGGTGCGGATGGTCGAGCAGCACTCGCTCCACTTTCCAGACATTCTTCCCGGCCAGCCGCCAGTCATAGCCGTCCATCAGCTTCGCGATGTTGACCACGACATAGCCGGTGACGCGACCGGTGAAATCGACGTACGGATCCATGTAGCTGCGCGCGAGCGCTCGTGAGGTGGCGAAGACCGGCTTGCGTCCGTGAAGACCAGGATCGCGCGACCGCGCGATCGAGCCCCAGCGCCCATGGCGCTTGTAAATGAAGATGACGTGGTCCAGTTGATCGATCGATTCGAAGCTGAGGAGCAGCGGCGGGTATCCATGGGCTTCGAGCACCACGGCCGCGAACAGCGCCGCCTCCAGGCAGTGCGCGCATCCGTGGCGGACGACGCCGCGAAAGCTGCGCAGGGTGGCCCGTCCACCGGGCTCCTGGTTGTAGGGCAGGGCGTTGAGATATGCCTGGACGGCGGCCGGCGTGCGCAGCCGCGCGACGAGCCGCCGCTCGCGCGCGGTGAATCCCTCGTTGCCGCGCCCCGACCTCTTATTCAAGCTTCTTCAGGTCGGCGAGTATCTGGTCGGGCGACCAGTCGTTGCCGGTGTAGACCTTCACCAGCTTGCCATCGGCGCCGATGACCGCGGTGCGCAGGTTGTGCGTGATGTCGCGGGCGTCGTTGAGCGCGCGCGACACCGACACGCCGAAGCGCGCCGCAAACTGATCGACATCGTCGCGGTCGCCGGTGAGAAAGGTCCAGCGCCCCAGGTCGGCATCAAGGCTCTGCGCGTGCTTCTTCAGGACCGCCGGCGTGTCAGTCGTCGGGTCGAAGCTGACGGTCACCAGCTTCGCGTTCTTCAGTGCGGGGTCCGCCTTCAGCGTGGTCTGCAGGGTTGCGAAATGGCGATCCATCAGCGGGCAGAAGGTCGGCAACGGGCAGCGCGTGTAAATGAACGTCATCGCCACCGGTGAGCCCTTGAACGCGGCGAACGTGGTTGCCTTGCCGTCCTGATCGAGGAACTTGCCGTCGGGCACCGCTTCGCCCGGCTTCAGCAGCTCGAAACCCGAAGAGGCGGTCGGCGGGTTCGGCACCTCGGCCGGAGGCTTCTCGAGCGGCGCGGTGCCGACCTTTTTGATGTCAGTGAGGTGGGCGCCGTTCGAAAAGACGACCAGCTTGGCGTCGATCAGATCCCCGGCGGCGAGGCCATTCATGGCGCTGGCCTCCGCGACCTCATAGGGCATGGTCATCGCCGGCATGAAGCCCTTGATCTCCTCGTGTTTCACGGTCACGAGCTTGCGTGCGGGGTCGAGGGACTGGATCTGGCCCTGCAGCGTGAACGTGCGCTGCTCGGGCGCCTTGCTGCAGCCGGCGGCGAACAGGACGAGGCACAGCGACAAAACGAAGGGAGCACGCATATGATCTAGTGTAGATGATTTGGACGGGCACCTCCGGCTACAACTACCCGGAGTGGAAGGGGAGCTTCTATCCCGCCGACCTCGCGGCGGCGAAGATGCTGCCCTATTACGCGGCGCGCTTCCCCACCGTCGAGATCAACTACACGTTCTACCGGATGCCGAACGAGAAGATCGTGTCCGGATGGGCGGCGCAGACGCCGTCGCCGTACAAGCTGACGTTGAAGGCGCCGCGGCGGATCACGCACGACAGCCGGCTGAAAGAGGTCGGCGAGCTGGTGCAGGGGTTCTGTCAGGTCGCCGGCACTCTCGGCGCGAAGCTGGGCGCGCTGCTGTTCCAGCTGCCACCGAACCTGAAGAAGGACTTGCAGTTATTCGACGTGTTCCTCGACACGCTGCCGCCGAAGGTGTGCGCGGCGTTCGAGTTCCGCCACGCGTCCTGGCTCGACGAGGAGATCTTCGGGCGCCTGGCGGCGCGCAACCTGGCGCTGTGCGTCGCCGACAGCGAAAAACTCTCCGCGCCGGTCAGGATCACCGCCGACTACGCGTACTTCCGGCTGCGCGACGAAGGCTACACGCCTGACGACGTCAAGCGGTGGGCCGACACGATCGCGCGGGAGACCACCTCCTGCCGCGACGTCTACGTGTATTTCAAACACGAGGACGAGGGCAAAGGGCCCGAGTTCGCGCAGCTGCTGATGACCCACCTCGGGATGTCATAGTCGTTGGTCGGTTCTCGAGCCGTTCGTCGAGTTGTCAGTCGCTCCGCGAACGACTCTCGACTGGACCAGCGACCAGCGGCTCCGTACTAACGACTCCAGACTCTCGACTGGAAGAAGTCTACGATCTGGTTCTCGGCCCAGTAGCCATCGTCGGTCGCGGACCTCTCGCCGACGAAGCCACAGTGACCGCCGTGTTTGCTGATCCGCAGATCGATATGCGCGTTGCCGGTGACCCTCGGATCGTGAAACGGTGCGGAGGGCACGAACGGGTCGTCTTCGGCGGTGATGACGAGCGCCGCCAGTTCGAGGCGATCGATGATCCGCATCGCGCTGGCGCGGTGGTAGTAGTCCTCGGCGCTGCGAAACCCGAAGTACGGCGCAGTGTATGTCTGGTCGAACTCCCGCACCGTCTTGATCGCGTCCAGCTGCGACAGATCGTAGAGGCCGGGGTGGCGCTGCGCCTTGCGCCGCATCCGCCGCTTCAGGTCGCGCACGAAATTCCATTGATACAGACCGTTGCCGGGGCGCTCGAGCGCCCGCGTGCACTCGCTGATCTCGATGATCGGCGACACCGCGGCCACGCCGACCAGGGCTTCCGGCGCGTGGCTGCCGTATTCGGCGGCGAGCTTCAGCGCCAGGTTGCCGCCGAGCGAGTAGCCGGCGACGCCGATGGCGGTGATGCCGTCGACCGTGATCAGCTCGTCGACGACGTGCGCGGCGTCGGCGGTGAGGCCGGAATGGAACAGGCCCTCGGCCAGGTGCTCGGTGTCGCCGCAGTTGCGCTGGTTCAGCCGAACCACGTTCAGGCCGCGCTCGAACGCCTTGGCGGCAAGCCCGCGCATGTAGTGCGCCTCGCTCGATCCGTTCAAGCCGTGGAGCGCGATCAGCGTCGGGTGCGTCCACGGCTGCGCCTGCCAGTGACAATCGGCGACAACACGTGTGGCCCGGGCAACGTCGAAGTATCGCCGCACCGGCTTCGGCAGACGTGGAAAGTCACGCGGGTTCCCCCAGCTGTACAAAGTCATGAGATGACCATTTTGTAGGGACTCGCGCGGCTCGAAACGCTCCATCCTCTCGATCATACTGCGCTACAATCGCGCATTCTCACGGAGGCCTTCATGCGTACGTTCAGTTTGATTGTTTTGGCGATCGCGATCACCGTGTCGCTGCCCGCGGCGCAACAACCGCCGGCGCCCCCCGCGTCCGCTGCCGCGGTCAATCCGCGCACGGATCAGTTGAAGCGCGACGTCGGCATGGAAGTCGACGCGATGGGCGAGAACATCCAGAAGATGAACGATATGGTGTTCAGCTTCGCCGAGCCGGGCTTCCAGGAGTTCGAGACCTCCAAGTACCTGACGACCATCCTCAAGCAGAATGGCTTCGCGATTCAGGACGGCATCGCCGGCATCCCGACGGCCTGGACGGCGACCTGGGGCAGCGGCAAGCCGGTGATCGCGATGGGCTCGGACATCGACGACATCCCGCAGGCGTCGCAGAAGCCTGGCGTGGCGTGGCACGAGCCGATCATCGAAGGCGCGCCCGGCCACGGAGAAGGGCACAACTCCGGCATGCCGCTCCAGATCGCGGCCGCGCTCGCCGTGAAGAAAGTCATGGAGCAGCAGCATCTGCAGGGCACGCTGAAGCTGTGGCCGGGCGTCGCCGAGGAGCTGCTCGGGACCAAGGCGTACTACGTCCGTGCCGGCGTCTTCAAGGACGTCGATATCTGCATCTTCGCGCACGTCGGCGCCAACATGAACGTCGGCTGGGGCGACAGCGGCGGCAACGGCATGGTGTCGGTCGAGTACGACTTCAAGGGCGAAAGCGCGCACGCGGCCGGCGCGCCGTGGCGCGGCCGCTCGGCGCTCGACGCGGTCGAGCTGATGGACGTCGGCTGGAATTTCCGCCGCGAACATCTGCGGCTGCAGCAGCGCTCGCACTACGTGATCCCGAACGGCGGCGATCAGCCGAACGTGGTGCCGCCCAATGCCTCGGTCTGGTACTACTTCCGCGAGACCAGCTACGAAGAGATCAAGAAGCTCTGGGAGATCGGCAACAACATGGCCAAGGCGGCGACGATGATGACCGACACCGAGTACACCATGAAGCTGCTCGGCTCGGCGTGGCCCGCCCACATGAACAAGACGGTGGCCGAAACGATGCACGCCAACATCGAGAAGGTGGGGTTGCCGACGTGGACCGAGGCGGACCAGGCGCTCGCCAAGGCGGTGCAGCGCGAGATGAAGGTGCCCGAAACCGGCCTGGTGACGAAAGTGAGCCCGATGCGCGGCCGCGAGGTGATTCCAGACGAGGAGAAGCGCGGCGGCGGCTCGGATGACATCGGCGACATCTCCTGGAACGTGCCGACGGTGACGCTCAGCTACCCCGCGAACATCCAGGCCGGCCCGGGACACAACTGGGCCAACGCCATCTCGATGGCGACGCCGATCGCGCACAAGGGCGTGCAGTACGGCGCCAAAGTGGTCGCGCTGACGGTCATCGACCTGCTGACGCGTCCGGAGCTGGTGACGCAGGCGTGGGACTACTTCAACAACGTCCAGACCAAGAACCGGAAGTACATCTCGTTCCTCCGTCCCGAAGACAAGCCCGCCATCTGGCTGAACAAGGAACGGATGGAGAAGTACCGGCCGGAGATGAAGAAGTATTACTACGACCCGACCAAGTACCGGAACTACCTCGAGCAGCTGGGGATCAAGTACCCGACGACGGAGAAGCCGGCAACTAAGAATTAAGAATTAAGAATTAAGAATTTGGAATTAGGAATTAGGCATTAGGAATTTGAAATCAGGAATAGTCATGCGCCTTGTGAAGCGGGTCCTGGCTGCTGGGGTCTTTGTCGTCACCGTCTCG